>NZ_JBFTOJ010000261.1:0-3551 GCF_056397905.1 Stenotrophomonas sp. 05L414_2 | reverse complement strand
ACGCTGTATGACCTGACCGCTGCATGGAACGTCAATGAGGTGCTGACCCTGCGTGGCGGCGTCAGCAACCTGGCCGACAAGAAGCTGTACGCCGACGGCTCTACCGACTACTTCGTCGCCGGCCGCAGCTACTTCCTCAGCATGACCGCGCGCTTCTGATGCGCACTGCGATCGCGCTGGCAGCAGGCCAGCGCGATCGCCGCTGGTTTCCCAGGCTCAGTCGTTTTCCAGCACGGCCGGCGCAGCGTCGCGGCTGGCAGCGATGCGTGCACGGTCCATCGCCACCGCCAGTTGCTGGCGGGCGAGCAGTTGTTGTGCCTGCACCACTTCGGGTGTCGGCAGGAGCACCGGTCCGGGTGCGTTTTCCGGTGTAGCTGGTGTGGTCATGCAACCTCCATGGACATACCGCTGCCACCCGCAAACAGCCGGGGTAGCAGCGGAACTGCGCACCCTATCCTAAAAACAAGGCGGATGGGTGACGGTGCGGCACCGGGACGCAAGCCCTTTGCCGTAGGAACGTCACATTTTTGACGCTCCAAGCTGGTTTGCTGAATGTGACTCACTTATCATGAAAACGTTTTCCTAACAGGGAAGTCCCTACACATGAACACCGTTGACCTGACCCGCTTCAGCCCGAAGTGGCAGTTCCGCTTCAACTTCTTCCAGCAGCACGGCGCTCCCAAGGAGCCCGGCTTCAAGCAGGCCTGGAAGGCGCTGTCCTTCGGCGACCGCCTGAAGATCAACCTGAACTTCTTCGCCTTCTTCTTCGGCGCGATCTATCTGTTCATCCTGGGCATGTGGCGCAAGGCGCTGGTGGTGATCGGCATCAACATCGTGCTGATCGCGGTCAGCCTGGTGCTGCCGGACATCGTGGCCCGCGCACTGTTCATTGCAATGAACTTCCTGGTCGCCTCGAGCACCAACTACAGCTACTACCTGGAACAGGTGAAGGGCAACACCAGCTGGAACCCCTTCGAAGGCATGTTCTAAGCCCAGCGCACCACGTATGCAGTGGCACATCGACGCCCGGCCTTGGCCGGGCGTCGTCGTTCATGCCCCGGCTCAGGCGGCGCGCAACGCGGCAGCCGGCCGGGTGTCGGCCTGCAGGCGGAAGCGGGACACCGCCACCGCCAGCTGCTCGGCCTGTTCTTCCATCGCCCGCGCCGCAGCGGTGGCTTCTTCCACCAGCGCAGCATTCTGCTGGGTGGTCTCGTCCATCTGCACCACAGTCTGGTTGACCTGCTCGATACCGGCCGACTGCTCGCGCGAGGCGGCCGAGATCTCGGCCATGATCTCGTTGACCCGGCCGACCTGGCCGACGATCTCCTGCATCGTGCGGCCCGCACCGTGCACCAGCTGCGCGCCGGCGCCGACATGGCCGACCGAAGCGTCGATCAGCTCCTTGATCTCCTTGGCCGCGCCCGCCGAGCGCTGTGCCAGCGCGCGCACTTCGCTGGCGACCACCGCAAAGCCACGGCCCTGTTCACCGGCGCGCGCCGCTTCCACCGCTGCGTTCAGGGCCAGGATGTTGGTCTGGAAAGCGATGCCGTCGATCACCGAGATGATCTCGGCGATGCGCTGCGAAGAGGTCTCGATCTGCTCCATGGTCTGCACCACCTGGCTGACCACCTGCCCGCCTTCGCTGGCAACGCCTGCGGCCGAGGCCGCCAGCTTGTTGGCCTGCAGGGCATGATCGGCGTTCTGGCGCACGGTGGAGGTCAGTTCCTCCATCGACGCGGCGGTCTCTTCCAGGTTGGCCGCCTGCTGCTCGGTACGGCGTGACAGGTCGCTGTTGCCCGACGCGATCTCGCCTGCGGCCAGGCGGATGCTGGCCGCAGACTGCTGGATCTGGCCGACGATCTGGGTCAACTGCTGCACGGTGCTGTTGGCATCGTCGCGCATCACCGCGAACACGCCGTGGAAGTCACCCTCCATCCGTGTACTCAGGTCACCGGCGGCGATGGCGCGCAGCAGCGTCGACAGCGCAGCCAGGTTCTGGTCGCTGACCTGCATCATGGTGTTGAGCGTTTCCACCATGCGGCGGAAGTCATGCTCGAAGCGCTGGGTATCGCCACGCACGGCGAAATCACCTGCCGCCGCCGCAGCGGCCAGCTGCTGGATCTGTTCGTTGATCGCCGCCAGGTTGGTCTTGGTGGTTGCCATGGCAGCGGTGAATATCGCCTTTTCGCCCGGCAGTGCCTCCATGTCCACGCTCAGGTCACCCACCGCGTAGCGCTGCATCACCTCGACCAGGCGTTGGGTGACCGCATTGCTGTCGGCCACCAGCTGGTTGCTGTCGGCCACCATGCGGCCATATTCGCCCGGGAACACCGAGGCATCCATGCGGTAGCTGATTTCACCGGCATCATGGCGGCGCGCCATCTCCGCCTGTGCGGCCATCACTGCCTGCAGCTGGCCACGCATGCCCTGCATGGCGTCCAGCAGGCGGCCCACTTCATCGTTGCCCAGCGCCGGCATGGCGGTATCCAGCTTGCCCGCAGCCACGTCGCCGGCGATGCGCACCGCCTGCGCCAGCGGTCGCACGGCCAGGCGCTGCAGCAGCAGGTAGACACCGCCACTGAGCACCAGCGCAGCCACCACACCCACCAGCAGGATGATCCACAGCAGCTCGCGGGCCTGCGCGATGATCACCGCATGCGGCACCACCACGCCCAGCGCGAAACGCTGCGGCGCGTCACCCACCTGCAGCGGCACGTACAGGCGGACGTTGCCGGCAGCGTCGGGCTCGAACGCTTCGTACGTCTTGTCGGCGGCGATCTGCGCCAGCATGCCGAGGGTGGCGGCATCGGTACGCGGCTTGCCGATCTCGGCAGCATCGGCCGAGGCCAGCACCACGCCCTTCGGCGACAGCAGTTCGACGCGGCCGGCGCCCATCGGCGTCAGCGTGGCCAGGTGCTTCTGCAGCGCGTCCAGCGAGAAGTCGACGGTGAAGACACCGAGGAAGGTGCCGTTCTCGACGATCGGCGTGCTCAGCGTGCTCATCAGCACCTGCTTGCCGCCGATGTCGTAGGCATACGGTTCGCTGACCAGCGGCAGCTTGTCGCGGCTGGGCACCATGTACCAGTTGCCCGAGCCGCTGGGCGTCTCGGTGTAGTCGGTCATCGTCGACTGCTGCGGCTTGCCGTCCTGCCAGGCCCAGTAGCTCATGTAGCGGCCGGTGGCGTCGTGCGCCTCGCTGTTGACGAACTCGGCGTCCTTGCCGTCGAAGGCATTGGCCTCCCACATGGTGCTCTTGCCCAGCCATTCCGGGTGCGCGTGCAGCTGCTCGCCGATGACATTGGCCAGGCTGGCGCGATCAGGGGCATCACCGCGCGCACGCTGGGCCAGCACGGTTTCCACCATCGCATCGTTGCTGGCAAAGGCCGTACCCAGGTCGGCAGCCACCTGCCGCGCCTCGGCACGGGCTTCGCTGGCCATGGTCTGCCGCGAGGACGACACCAGCGCCGAACTGGCCTGGTGATAGATCAGGAACGCGGTCGCGCCGAAGCACAGCAACGCGATCACCGCGGTGCCCAGCATCAGCTTGTGGG
>NZ_JBFTOJ010000260.1:0-3566 GCF_056397905.1 Stenotrophomonas sp. 05L414_2 | reverse complement strand
GAATCCATCCATGGAGGCTTGGCCGCGGCATCCATGCCGCGGACACCCCCGCAACCGGACCCACCCCGCCTTCGACAGTTTTCCGCGATCTGTTGGAATTGCATGACTTGTTGTTGGTGGGGGTCGACCTTGGTCGACACGTAGATCCACGCCATGCGTGGATGCGCGTGACTGGTGGCGCCGGGCGCTGGTCGGTTAATGCGCTATGTCGATTTGTGGTTCCGTGGTTCGTCGATCGGGTACTTTCCAAAGAAAAGGGAGCAGCACATGAGCACCGACAGCAAACCCAAGGGCCCGGCGTCCTATTTTCCTTCCATCGAAAAGACCTACGGGCAGCCGGTGGCGCATTGGCTGGCGCTGCTGGCCAAACGGCCGGGGCTGAAGCACATGGAACTGGTCAGCTTCCTGAAATCCGAGCACGGGCTGGGCCATGGCCACGCAAACGCCCTGGTCGCCCACCACCTGGCCACCCAGCGCTGAGACAACCGCTCCACCGAGCGAAGCGACCCGCTTTTGCTCTTCTTTTCTCTTTACGTGGCTGGACGCGCACGGAACCTGTCCAAGGCCGGGTGGGGTGAGGCTGCGGGGGTGTCCGCGGCATGGGCCCGAGGCATGCCTCGGGCGGGTTGGGCAGGACGGGACGCCCAATCCCGGTCTTGCTGTGTGCGCAGGACAGCGCACACGAGCAAGACGCGGCCAAGTCCCCAGGGACGGATTCACGGCGTCCCCCGCAGCCTCACCCCGCCTGGCCAAGCCACTGAACTGCATTACGCCGCCCAGCCACGAGGGGCTGCGCCGTTCGCCGCAACTCCCAACTGAACGATTTCATCTGCAACTGTCATGCAGATCGTGTCTAATACCGCTCCCCACCCGTAGTGCCCCCACCTGTATGTCCCTCCAATCCCATGGCCCGGCGCCGTGCGACGACGCTGACGGCCACCTGGTCACCGCTGGCCCGCTGACCCCGCCGCCCGATGTTGCCGGCACCCCCGCCGATGAGAAGGCGCTGCGCCACTCGGTCGCCGAGGACGTGCAGGGCATGGTGCTGGCCATGCTCGTGGCCTCACTGGGCCTGGCCATCTTCGCCAAGGGCGGGCTGATGATCGGCGGCATGGCCGGCATGGCCTTCCTGCTGCACTATTCGATGGGCTGGAACTTCGGCCTGGTGTTCGTGCTGGTCAACCTGCCGTTCTACTGGGTGGCCGTGCGCCGCATGGGCTGGGAATTCACCCTGAAGACGTTCGCAGCGGTCACTGCCTGCGGCCTGCTCACCGACATCCTGCCGCGCTGGGCGGACTTTTCGCATATCGCGCCGCTGTACTCGGCGCTGGTCGGTGGCGCGCTGTCCGGCCTGGGCATCCTGTTCTTCATCCGCCATCGCGCCAGCCTCGGCGGCATCGGCATCCTGGCGGTGTACCTGCAGCGCACCCGCGGCTGGAGCGCCGGCAAAGTGCAGATGTCCTTCGATGCGTGCCTGATGGTGGCCGCGTTCTTCGTGCTGTCGCCGTCCAAAGTGATGTACTCGGCCATCGGTGCGGTGGTACTCAGCCTGGTGCTGATGTTCAACCACCGCCCGGGCCGCTACATGGGCGTCTGATTCCGCATTCGGCGGATCGCCCGCCCAGGTGCCACGCGCCCCGGTAGCGCCGGGCCATGCCCGGCGGATGCGCATCAGCCGCGCGCTGCCTGTACCCACGGCGGTGCCAGCTTCAGCAGCGTTGCATGCACCGGGCAGTCCTCGGCATGCGCGCCCGGCAGGTAGCCCAGGCTCATCAGGAACTCGCCGGTGATCTCGCCACCGGTGAAGCGGAACGTCTTCTTGAACAGCTTCACCCAGTCGGCCTTGCTGCGCGGATGGTGTGCGTCCAGCCAGGCGGCGAAGCTGCCGTGGCTCTGGCGCAGCTGCTGGATCACTTGCGCGTTGTGGATCGCCGCCAGCACCTTCAAGCGGTTGCGGATGATGCCCGGGTCCGACAGCAGGCGCTCGATGTCCTGCTCGGCGTAGGCCGCCACGCGATCAACGTCGAACGCGTCATAGGCCGCGCGGAATCCCTCGCGCTTCTTCAGGATGGTCTCCCAGCTCAGGCCGGCCTGGTTGATCTCCAGCAGCAGGCGCTCGAACAGTTCACGCTCATCGCGCTGCGGGAAGCCATATTCATTGGCGTGGTAGTACTCGTGCACCGGATGGCCCGGGGCGATGCGGCAGTATCCGYTCATGGTGTGGCCGCCTCCGCGCGGTCGTTGCTGCGATCAATCTCCAGCTGGCCCGCCGCGCCGTCAAGCAGCAGCGTCGGCCAGCGCGGCGGCTGCATGGTCAGGCGGCCGTCGCGCAGGGCCTGCGGGGCCCCGTCCGAGGTGCGCTGGTCAACGTCCTGGAAGGAAACCTCACCCTCCTTTCTCCAGCCAGCCGGTTCACGCACGTGCAGCTGGCAGCGCGGACCGCTGTACAGACTGGTCATGCACAGCAGCACGTCGTCTTGGCCATCGCCGTCCAGGTCACGGCGCAGGGTGACGCAGCGGTTGTCGCCGGTCTTGTCGTCGTCCAGGCAATCGCCCGCGTGCAAGCGACGGTCCAGTATCGCCTGCCACCAGTCATCGGCTGGCGAGGCGGTGCCCTTGGCCTGCACGATCCGTGACTTCAGGCTGGCCAGGTCGCGCACGCCATCGTCGATGTCGTTATCCCAGCGTGACTCGCGCTTCTGCCGGGCCAGGGCCTGCACGATGATGCTGGAGGCGCGCGTGTCGGCCGCCAATGACGGTGCTTTCTGCAGCGTGCGCAGCGCCTGCACACCTCGACGGCCCAGCTCGAAACGCAGCTGATTTGCGGCGTCCGCAGTCATCAACGCCGGATCGGCGCGCAGGCGCTTCATCTGGCTGGCCAGGGTGATGCGCACCGGGTCGATCACCGGCGAGATGGCCAGCAGTGCGGTTGCCAGCACGGCCCAGCACATCCAGCGGTTGACCGGCTCAAGCCGATGCAGCCAACGCCCGTGCCGGCGCAGTGCGGCGAAGGCGTAGCCGATGGCATAGCCGGCAATCAGCACTGCCACCGCCACGCCCCAGAAGCGCGAGAGGGTCCAGCCGTACTGGCTGACCCGCAGGGACATCGCATACAGCGCCAGGCCGGCGTAGATCGGCAGTGCCAGCAGGCTGGCCTCGACCAGCCGGCGCAGCCATGCCGGGTAGGGCGGGGTGCCGTCGTCGTGCTGGTAGACCGCGTTGGCCAGGCTGATCAGCAGCACCGCCAGCACCAGCAGCAGGCTGGCGGCCGAACGCGTGGCCCACAGCGGCGCCAGCCCGGTGAACGGCAGCGACAGCACGAACAGCACCGCGATGAACGACAGCAATGGCAGCAGGCCGCGGCAGATCGCGAAGAGCACCTGGCGGGTGATCTGCATCGCGCGATGCTGGGTGCGCCCGATCAGCACGCCGAAGCCTGCCAGCATGCCGGTGGCCAAGGCGATGAAGGCATCGCTGCCGAACAGGACGTGGAAAAAGTCGACCTTGACCATCCGGAACAGCGCCGCCCACAGCCACAGCAGCAGCCAGGTCAAGCCGGTGAACAC
>NZ_JBFTOJ010000259.1:0-3566 GCF_056397905.1 Stenotrophomonas sp. 05L414_2 | reverse complement strand
TTCCCGGCTTCAGCGCGAAGTCGTCCATCTCGTTGTTCAGCAGCACGCCGGTGCCCTTCGGAATCAGGCCCGAGCCGTACAGCAGGTTGACGGTCTGGGTGGCACCGACACGGTTGCCATCACGGTCGATGATCGAGAAGTGGGTGGTCTCATCATCCTCCAGCGGCGTCGGGTTGCCCGACAGCAGGTCGCTGGGGGTCGCCTTTTCCGGGTGGATGGTCGCGCGCAGGCCCTGTGCGTAATCCTTGCTGGCCAGCACCTTCTGCGGGATCTGCACGAAATCCGGATCGCCGAGGAAGAAGGTGCGGTCACGGTAGGCACGACGCATCGACTCGACCACCAGATGGGTGCGGTGCGCGGCATCCATCTGCTTGATGTCCCAGCCTTCCAGTATCTGCAGCATGCTGGCCAGGGCGATGCCACCGGAGGAYGGCGGCGGTGCGGTGGTGATCTTCCAGCCGTTGTAGTTGAAGACGATCGGCGCACGCTGCTTGACGCGGTAGCCGGCCAGCTCTTCGGCGGTCCACTTGCCTCCCGCCTGCTTCACGCCGGCCAGCAGCAGCTTGCCGGTCTGGCCCTTGTAGAAGCCGTCGAAGCCACCGGCCGCCAGGCGCTCCAGGGTCTGCGCCAGTTCCGGCTGCTTGAACAGGTCACCGGTGGCGATCGGCTTGCCATTGCGCAGATAGACCTCGCGCGTACCGGGATAACGCTCCATCACTTCACGGCGCGAGGCATATCCCTTGGCCATGCGGTCGTACACCGGGAAGCCTTCACGCGCGATGCGGATCGCCGGCTGCAACGATGCCGCCAGCGGCAGCTTGCCGTGCTTGGCCGACAGTTCGACCAGCGCCGCCGGCAGGCCCGGAATGCCGGCCGACCACGGGCCGTTGACCGAGCGGTCGCGGTCCAGGTCACCCTTCTTGTCGAGGAAGGCCTGCGGYGTGGCCGCGGCCGGCGCGGTCTCGCGCGCGTCCAGCATCACGTCCTTGCCGGTAGCCGCATCATGCAGCAGGAAAAAGCCGCCGCCACCGAGGCCGGAGCTGATCGGCTCGACCACTGCCAGGGTCGAGGACACCGCCACCGCCGCGTCGAAGGCGTTGCCGCCCTGGGCCAGGATGTCGACACCGGCCTGGGTGGCCAGGGCGTGACCGCTGGCGATGGCCGCGCCATCGGGGCGCTCGGCACGGACCGGGGCATCAGCCCAGGCGACGGAACTCAGCAGCAGGCCGAGCAGCAACAGGGGGCGGGCGAACGACTTCATTCGGATGGGGGCTCCGCATAGAGTTCGGGATGATCGTGCTGCAGTTGGCGCAACTTGGCCAGCAGCTCGATTTCGGTTTCGACGATGTCCGGATCGGGGTCGATGCATTCGACCGGGCAGACGACCACGCACTGCGGTTCGTCGAAATGGCCCACGCACTCGGTACAGCGGGCGGGGTCGATCACGTAGATGGTTTCACCCATCGTGATGGCCTGGTTCGGGCAGGCCGGCTCGCATACGTCGCAGTTGACGCAGAGCTCATTGATTTTCAGCGACATGGCGATACTCCACGCCCGCGCCTTGGGACAAGGACCGGCCTGCGCGGGCGCGCGGGCCGGTCAGGTCATCAGCGGCGCCCATCGCAGGGCGCCGCCCGGGCCGTGCCGAAGCACGACCGCCTCGGCTCGGTCTTACTTGGCTTCGACGAAAATGTACTCGGCACCGGTCGGCTGGACCACGGCCTGCACGCGGGCGTTGTCGGCGGACTGGCCGATGAAGACGACGCGCACGCCCTTCATCGAATCCGGCGAGACATCCTTGAACACGGTCTGGATCATGTCAGCCATCTTGCCCGAGGCCGACGAACCGAAGGCCAGCATGTTGCCCGGCTGCACGCCACGGGCCACGGCCTGGGTCGCGCTTTCGGTCTGGCGCTCGTACTTGGCCTGGAAGTCCGGATCCGATTCCGGCGACAGGTAGTACAGGAACGGGCTGTTGGTGATGTTGCCCATGTTCTGGATGGCCACTTCCTGCAGGTACTTCTTCCAGCCTGCGTCGTCTTCCTTGGCCGGCGCGACCAGCGCCTGCTTGGCTTCGTCGACCGGAGCGGCTTCTTCCTTCTTGCAGGCGGTGAAAGYCAGGGCAAACGAAGCGATCAGCATCGCGCGCATGGTGTTGTTCATGGGTTTCCTCCCGGAATGTTGCGTGTTGGTGTGCGTAATGGAATGCGTGGTGCTACAGGATCTACTGCTGGCCAGGGCTTACGACTGGGCCGACTTCGCTTCGCGGACCTTGCGCAGCGCCTCGAGCACGGCGGCCGGCACGAAGCCGGACACATCGCCACCCAGGCGTGCGATCTCGCGGACCAGCGAGGACGAGATGAAGCTGTGCTGCTCGGCGGGGGTGAGGAACAGGGTCTCGACCTCCGGAATCAGGTGGCGGTTCATGCTCGCCATCTGGAATTCGTACTCGAAGTCGGACACCGCGCGCAGCCCGCGCAGCAGCACACCGCCCTGCACCGAACGCACAAAATGGGCCAGCAGCGTATCGAAGCCGATGACCTCGACGTTGCTGTGGTGGCCCAGGGCGCCACGCGCCAGCTGCACGCGCTGTTCCAGCGGCAGGGCCGGTCCCTTCGAGGGGCTCTGCGCCACGCCCACCACGACCTTTTCAAACAGCGGCGCGGCCCGGCTCACCAGGTCGATATGACCATTGGTGATGGGGTCGAACGTGCCGGGATAGACGGCGATGCGGCGGTTGGCCACGGTCATGGGCGGTAGCAGATGTTCAGATGAGGTCAAAGTGTAGCAGCGGCGCGGCGGTACAGGGCAAAGCGCACCTCGCGGGTGCCGCCATCGCGGTGCAGCAGCCATTCCGGGGGCAGCACCGGCACGTGGCTGGCCGGCGATTCCAGGTACAGCCAGGCGTCGGCGGCCAGGTGCCGCGGCAGCTGGGCCAGCACGTCCTGCCACAGGCCATCGGCGAACGGCGGGTCGATGAACACCAGATCCGCCTGCTGTGCCGGCGCGGCCTGCAGCCAGCGCAGCGCATCGGCCTGGGCGACCGTCACGACGTCACCCGCCTGCAGTCTGGCCACGGCCGCCGACAGGTTGCGCGCCAGCTGCGGGTCGCGCTCGACCAGGGTGGCATGCGCGCCCCCCCGCGAGACCGCCTCCAGCCCCAGCGCGCCGCTGCCGGCGAACAGGTCCAGCACGCGCGCCCCGCCCAGCTTGGGCATCAACCAGTTGAACAGGGTCTCACGCACGCGGTCGCTGCTGGGCCGCAGGCCCGGCAGGGTCGGAACCGGCAGTCGGGTATTGCGCCAGCGCCCACCGATGATGCGCACCTGGCCTTCGTTGCCACCGCGGCCGCTCACAGGCGCCCCTGGCGAGGTTCATTCGAGAATTTCAGCATGAGCGGGATTGTAGTTCGGCCGGGCTGCGCCCGGCACCCGCAGAGGCCGAAGCAACGTCAAAAGCTGGTTTCCTGTGGGTTGGCGGGGTGGGTCCGGTTGAGGGGGACGCTGCAAGTACGTCCCTGTAAGCTCGGTCGCCGCATCCATGCGGCTCACGCCCCCTCAACCGGA
>NZ_JBFTOJ010000258.1:0-3574 GCF_056397905.1 Stenotrophomonas sp. 05L414_2 | reverse complement strand
GTTCTGGCTCATAGGCACCCATCTTAGCAGTCTGGGATTTGGACTGCTAAAGGAGGAAAAAGTTCCAGCATTCCACTGATGAAACACTGGTCCCAAACAGAACCCTACCGTAACGCGATTTGATGACAGTGGCGAGCGCGCTTTTCGGGATACACAATCCCTTGGAATTCAACCCACTAGCCCGGAAAGCGCGGCTATTCCGGGTCAAAGGCAGCTGAACGGGTGGCGGTTTCGCCCATTCAACAGGGGGCAGCGTTGTTCGCCGTTCAGCCCGATGGCGCCAGCATCGCCCGCGGCGGCAGCGACCAGTCGATCGGCGCCTGGCCGCGGCGCTGCAGGTACTCGTTGGCCATCGAGAAATGACGGCAGCCGAGGAAGCCGCGGTGGGCCGACAGCGGCGAGGGATGCGGGGCTTTCAGCACGCGGTGGCGGCCGGTATCGATCACCTTGCCCTTCTGCTGCGCGTAGGCACCCCAGAGCATGAACACCAGGCCCTCGCGCTCGCGGTTCAACACGTCCACCACATGGTCGGTGAAGCCTTCCCACCCGCGCCCCTGGTGCGCACCGGCCTTGCCCTCTTCCACCGTCAGCACCGCGTTGAGCAGCAGCACGCCGCGCTGCGCCCACGGGATCAGGCAGCCGTGGTCCGGGCGGGCAATACCGAGGTCACCCTCGATTTCCTTGTAGATGTTCAACAACGACGGCGGCACCGGCACGCCCGGCTGCACCGAGAAACTCAGGCCATGGGCCTGTCCACGGCCGTGGTACGGGTCCTGGCCGAGGATGACCACTTTCACCTGATCGAACGGGGTCGCATCAAAGGCGGCGAAGATCTGCGGTCCAGGCGGGAACACCGCCGCACCGCTGGCCTTGCGCTGCCGCAGGAAGCTGGACAGCTCGCGCATCTGCGGCTGCAGCAGGTAATCGCCCACACGCTGTTTCCAGCTCGGTTCCAGCTGGATCGCCGGGGTGTCCACTACTTCATCGATCATCGCAACACGTCATCGCAACAGGGGTCCATCATTCAACCGGGCCAGCCGCAGCTGGAACAGCACCTTGGTGATCAGCAGGCGCTCTTCGATCGGCTTCAGCACCAGATCGTTGGCGCCGGCCTGGAGCAGGCCGGTCTGGTTGTGCGGATTGCCATCGCCGGTCATCACCAGCACCGGCAGGCGGCGCTTGCCGTAGCCGAAGTCCACGCGCACGCGCTGCACCACGTCGCGGCCGCTCAGCTCTCCCTTCAGGGTCACATCGGTCAGCACCAGATCGATGCGATGGCGGCTGCGCCCGAGCGATTCGGCGGTGAGCAGGGTAAACGCTTCTTCGGCGCTGACCACATGCATCACGTTGAGCTGCTGGCGCTCGAGCATGCGCTTGGTCGCCTCGGCCACCACCCGGCTGTCCTCGATGTAGAGAATGGTCGCGCCGGGAATGGTCTGCGGCTGCACGTAGCCGCGCACGAAGGTCGCCAGGGCTTCGTGGCCCAGCGATTTGTCGAAGTAGTCGGTGACGTACTCGGTGAAGCGGCGCTGCTCCAGGTGCTGCTGGGCGTCGCCGGAGACCACGATCACCGGCACATAGGCCTGCCCTGCCGCTTCGCGCACCATCCGCGCCAGCGCCAGGCCGTCGCCATCGCGCAGGGTCAACGAGGTGGTGACCAGATCGACCGGCCCCTGCGCCAGCGCATGCTGTGCGTCTTCGATGCTGTCGCAGCCGATCACCTCCACGCCCGGCAGATCGCGCTGCAGGACGTCGGCGATCAGCTTGCGCACCAGCTTGGAGCCGTCAACCACCATCACCCGCGTCGCGGGCCCTTCAAGGTGCTTCAGCGCTTGCGGTTGCATGCCGGTCTCAGGTGTCGGTCGGGCGGGTCTGGCGGAGGAAATGGCCGGTCACCAGCCATGCACCCAGCCAGCCCAGCAACAAGGTGCCAAGCAGCACCAGGCTGCCATGCAGCAGGTCCAGGCCATGCAGCACGAACGGGCTGCCGTAGCTGCGCGACAGCTCGGCCAGCGGCGCGCGCAGGGCGGCACCGGCAATGCCGATCAGGCCCAGCGCGACCGCACCGGCGCCCAGGCCATACCAGGCGCCCAGGTACAGGAACGGGCGGCGGATGAAACCATCGCTGGCGCCGAGCAGCTGCAGCACGCCGATTTCCTCGCGGCGGGCCTGGATGTCCAGGCGCACGGTGTTGCCGACCACCAGCGCGGCACCGGCGCCGAGCAGCACCGACAGCACCTGCACCAGCCGCGCACCAAACGCGAGCCAGGCATCCAGGCGCTGCCGCCACAGGGCGTCGTGCTGCACCAGGTCGGCACCGGGCAGGCTTTCCAGCGCGCGTGCCAGTCGTGCATCGTCCTGGCCCTGGCCGGGGGTGACCACCAGCAACGAGGGCAACGGGTTGTCGTTGAGTGCGTCGATGGCTTCGCCGAGGCCGGCCTGGCGCA
The DNA here is from genome assembly GCF_056397905.1 of Stenotrophomonas sp. 05L414_2. Classification (NCBI taxonomy): domain Bacteria; kingdom Pseudomonadati; phylum Pseudomonadota; class Gammaproteobacteria; order Lysobacterales; family Lysobacteraceae; genus Stenotrophomonas; species Stenotrophomonas sp. 05L414_2. The sequence continues at coordinate 1,127 of NZ_JBFTOJ010000258.1, read as the reverse complement.
GTTCCTCCAGGCCCTGCTCCGGCGTGCGCACGGTGACACTGGCCACGTCCGGCCGGTCGCGCAGCTCCCCGGCCAGGCGCAGCGCACCCGGGCCGTCGACGTCCGCCTTCAGGAAGACATTGATGTCGCGCGACTGCTGCACGCTGCCGGCAAACTGCTTGAGGTTGTCCAGCGCGATCGACAGGCCCAGCGGCAGCGCCAGGGCCAGCGCCATGACCATCACGGTCAGCAGCGTCGCCCACGGCTTGCGGCAGGCACGGCCGAGGCTGAACACCACGCTGTGCACGTGGTGCTGGAACCACACGCCCAGGCGCGACGGCGCAGCAGCTTCGGTGTTTTCGTTCTTGGCCATGGTTACTCCGCCAGATCCTGCGGCGAGATGTCGTCCACCAGCCGGCCGTGGTCGAGGATCAGCACGCGCTTGCGCATGTGGCGCAGCAGCGGCAGGTCATGGCTGACCACCAGCACGCTGGTGCCGCGCGCAGGCAGCTCGGCGAACAGGGACATGATCTCGGCCGCCAGGGTGGGATCGAGGTTGCCGGTCGGCTCGTCGGCCACCAGCAGCTTGGGCTCGCCGACGATGGCCCGGGCGATGCCGACGCGCTGCTGCTCACCGGCCGACAGCTGCGAGGGCAGCGCCTTTTCGCGGTGGCCAAGGCCCATGCGCTCGAGCACCGAACGCACGCGCTTGTTGATGTCGCCACGGCGGGTACCGCGCAGGATCAGCGGCAGGGCCACGTTCTCGGCGATGGAGCGGTCCATCAGCAGGCGGTGGTCCTGGTAGACCGCGCCAACCGCGCGTCGATGCCGCGGCACATCACCGCCGCGCACCTTCAGCAGGTTGCGCTCGTCGAACATCACCGCGCCGCGGCTGGGCCGCTCGTCGAGGTGGATCAACTTGAGCAGGGTGCTCTTGCCCGCCCCGGAGTGACCGGTGACGAACAGCATTTCGCCCGGCGCGACCTCGAAGCTGACATCGGTCAGGGCTTCGTGGCCACCGGCGTACTGTTTGCTGACATTGTCGAAGCGCAGGACACTCATGCCCCGATTATGCAGGACCGGCGCGACAGATCGGTAGCGCCGGGCCATGCCCGGCGAAAACCTTCCGGCATCGCGGCCCCGGACGG
>NZ_JBFTOJ010000257.1:0-3661 GCF_056397905.1 Stenotrophomonas sp. 05L414_2 | reverse complement strand
GTGATGCCCTGGTGTTCGGCTCGGAGCTGAAGGCGCTGTGGCAGCACCCGGATTTCGACAACGATATCGACCGCGATGCGCTGACGCTGCTGCTGCGGCTGGATTACATCCCGGCACCGCACAGCATCCACCAGCGCTGCTACAAGCTGATGCCCGGGCGCGTGCTGCGGCTGGATGCGGCGGCGGTGGCGGCCGGGGCCAGCGCACATCGCCCTGAGCAGGCGCAGCGTCCGTACTGGGACGCGCGCGCGCGCATGCAGGCGGCACTGGCCGCACCGTTCCAGGGCCGCATCGAGGAGGCCGAGGAGCAGCTGGATGGCCTGCTGCGCGATGCCGTGGCGCTGCGCATGGTTGCCGATGTGCCGGTGGGCGTGTTCCTGTCCGGCGGCACCGATTCGTCGCTGGTGGCGGCGCTGATGCAGGCGCAGAGCGGGCAGCCGGTGCACAGCTTCAGCATCGGCTTCAGCGGCTCGCACCACGATGAGGCACCGTTGGCCAGGGAACTGGCTACCCACCTTGGCTGTGATCACACCGAGCTGTATGTCAGTGGCGCCGATGCGCTGGCGGTGGTGCCGCAGCTGCCGGCAATGTTCGACGAACCCTTTGCCGATGCCTCGCAGGTGCCGACCGCGCTGGTCGCCCGCCTCGCCCGCCAGGGCGTGACCGTCGCACTGTCCGGCGATGGCGGCGATGAGCTGTTCTTCGGCTATACCCGCTATGTACGCGCGCTGCGCAACTGGCAGATGCTGGGACGGGTGCCCGCGCCGCTGCGGCGCTGGATGGGCGCGCGTGCGCACCAGCAGGGCGAGGCGTCGCGCACCGGCGGGCTGGCCGCGTTGCTGGCCGAAACCGGCGCACGTGGCATCGGCGATGTGTATCGCAACCGCATCTCGCGCTGGCGCGATCCGGCGGCGGCGGTGATCGGTGCACGCGAGGCGGGCAGCTTCTACGATCTGGCCGATCCGCTGCATGGTGCCGGTACGCCGGCCGACGCGATGATGCTGGCCGACTTCGTCAGCTATCTGCCCGACGATCTGCTGTGCAAGGTCGACCGCACCTCGATGGCGGTCAGCCTGGAGGCACGTGCGCCCTTGCTGGACTGGCGCGTGGCCGAGTTCGCCTGGTCGCTGCCGCTGGGCTTCAAGCGCAGTGAGTCGACCAGCAAGGTGCTGCTCAAGCGCGTGCTGGGGCGGTACGTGCCGCAGTCGATGGTGCACCGGCCCAAGCGTGGATTCGGTGCACCGGTCAGTGATTGGCTGAAGGGCGATCTGAAGCCCTGGGCGGACGAACTGTTGCAGCCGGCGCGACTGGAACGCGAAGGCGTGCTGTCGGCCGCCGCCGTGCAGCCACTGTGGCAGCAGTTCCTGGGCGGCCAGCGCAAGTGGCACACGCACCTGTGGAACGTGCTGATGTTCCAGGCCTGGCAGGACCACTGGCGGCAGGTGCGTGCAGGCGTGAAGCGCGCTTGATCTTCACCGGCGGGGAAGGGCGCGGCGGCTAGGCTGGCCCTCCCGCACCGTGAGGAGTATGTCCTGATGTCCGTCCCCACCATTGCCGTATTCGTCGGCAGCCTGCGCAAGGACTCATGCAACCGCAAGCTGGCCCGCGCGCTGGAGAAACTTGCGGGTGACAAGGCGCGCTTCCAGTACGTGCAGATCGGCGACCTGCCGCTGTACGACCAGGATTTCGACGCCAGCTACCCCGCRCAGGGCACGCGCCTGAAGGACCAGGTACGTGCCGCCGACGCCGTGCTGTTCGTGACCCCCGAGTACAACCGTTCCGTGCCGGGCGTGTTGAAGAATGCCATCGACATCGGCTCGCGCCCCTACGGCGACAGCGCTTTTGCGGGCAAGCCAGCGGCGGTGATCGGTGCTTCCATCGGCCAGATCGGCACGGCGGTGGCCCAGCAGCACCTGCGCAACAGCCTGGCCTTCCTGGACATGCACGTGCTTGGCCAGCCCGAGGCGTTCATCCACTTCAAGGATGGCCTGATCGATGCCGACGGCACGATCCACAACGAGGGCACGCAGACGTTCCTGCAGGGCTATGTGGACCGGTTCCTGGCCCTGATCGCGGTACATGCCAAGGGCGATTGACGCCAGCAGCGGCGGTTCCCATCTGCGATAATGGTCCGCTTCGGGCGTCGCAACGACGCCCGTAGCAGGCAATGCGACGCCCTCGCGCCAGTCTGGACAGGCTCAGGCGGATATCCCCCGTTCTTCCACGGCTTATCCACAGGTTTGTCCATGGCCGCCGGGCTCGGCGCATGCCTACACTCGTCTGGCCCCTTTTGCAGGAAACACCGCAGCATGTCCGCCCGTTCCGGCTTCCGTTCCAACCGCAGAGAGCGCGGCGATGGCTTCGATCGCGATCGCGATGAATCGCGTATCGACCAGTTGCGCGTGCCGCCGCACTCGGTGGAGGCCGAACAGGCGGTGCTGGGTGGCCTGATGCTGGCACCGGAGGCCTACGACCGGGTCAACGACCAGCTGACCGAGGGTGACTTCTACCGCCGCGACCACCAGATGATCTACCGGGCGATCCGCGAGTTGTCCGAGCGCGAGCGCCCCTTCGATGCGGTGACCCTGGGCGAGTGGTTCGAATCGCAGGGCAAGATGGAGCTGGTGGGCGATGGCGCCTATCTGATCGAACTGGCCAGCACCACGCCGTCGGCGGCCAATATCGTGGCCTATGCCGAGATCGTGCGCGACAAGGCGGTGCTGCGGCAGCTGATCCAGGTCGGCACCGACATCGTCAACGATGGTTTCCAGCCCGAGGGGCGCGACAGCAGCGAGCTGCTGTCCGCCGCGGAAAAGAGCGTATTTGCCATCGCCGAGCAGGGCGCGCGCGGCCGTACCGACTTCGTGGCCATGCCCGGTGCGTTGAAGGACGCATTCGAAGAGCTGCGCAACCGCTTCGAGAATGGCGGCAACATCACCGGCCTGCCGACCGGCTATACCGATTTCGATGCGATGACCGCCGGCCTGCAGCCGACCGACCTGATCATCCTTGCCGCGCGTCCTGCGATGGGTAAGACCACCTTCGCCCTGAACATCGCCGAGTACGCGGCGATCAAGTCGAAGAAGGGCGTGGCAGTGTTCTCGATGGAAATGTCCGCATCGCAGCTGGCGATGCGCCTGATCTCGTCCAATGGCCGCATCAACGCGCAGCGCCTGCGTACCGGCCAGCTGGAGGACGAGGACTGGAGCCGGGTAACCGGTGCGATCAAGATGTTGAAGGAAACCAAGATCTTCATCGACGATACGCCGGGCGTGTCGCCGGAGATCCTGCGTTCCAAGTGCCGCCGCCTCAAGCGCGAGCACGACCTGGGCCTGATCGTGATCGACTACCTGCAGCTGATGAGCGTGCCGGGCAACAGCGAGAACCGCGCGACCGAAATTTCCGAGATCTCGCGTTCGCTGAAGGGCCTGGCCAAGGAACTGCACGTGCCGGTCATTGCACTGTCCCAGCTCAACCGCTCGCTGGAAACACGTACCGACAAGCGCCCGGTGATGGCCGACCTTCGCGAATCGGGCGCAATCGAGCAGGATGCGGACATGATCGTCTTCATCTACCGCGACGATTACTACAACAAGGAAAATTCGCCGGACAAGGGCCTGGCCGAGATCATCATCGGCAAGCACCGCGGTGGCCCCACCGG
>NZ_JBFTOJ010000256.1:0-3683 GCF_056397905.1 Stenotrophomonas sp. 05L414_2 | reverse complement strand
GAAGGCCACCGCCTTCAAGGGCCAGGTCTCCGACGCGCAGATGACGGCCCTGCTGGTGGTGGCGAACCAGTACGGACTGAACCCGTGGACCAAGGAAATCTACGCGTTCCCGGACAAGAACAACGGCATCGTGCCGGTGGTCGGCGTCGACGGCTGGTCGCGCATCATCAACTCGCACGCTCAGTTCGACGGCATGGACTTCGAGCAGGACGAGCAGAGCTGCACGTGCTCGATCTACCGCAAGGACCGTAGCCGCCCGGTGCGCGTGACCGAGTACATGGCCGAGTGCCGCCGCTCCAACGCTGGCCCGTGGCAGTCCCATCCGCGCCGCATGTTGCGCCACAAGGCGATGATCCAGTGCGCGCGCTTGGCGTTTGGCTTCGTGGGCATCTACGAGCAGGACGAGGCTGAGCGCATCATCGAAGGCGAGGTTGTACGCGCCGAGCGCGCGCCGGCCAGCCGCACCCGTCAGCTGCCCGCCGAGCCGGAGGACACGCCCGAGCGCCAGGCGCTGTACGCGGGCCTGCAGGAGATTGCGAAGGCCGGTCTGGACGCCTATGCCGACGCGTGGGGCAAGCTGAGCCCCGAGCAGCGCAAGATGATCGGCCAGTCGGGCCACGAGACGCTGAAGGCTGAGGCGGAGCGCGCCGAGGCTGAGGAGGTCGCCCCGTGAAGCTGATCCACTGCGACCAGGGCAGCGACGCATGGCACAACGCCCGCGCCGGCGTCATCACCGCCAGCATGTTCTCCACCGCGCGCTCGCGTGTTGGCGAGCTGACCGACCAGCAGCGCACCTACGTGGATTCGGTGCTGGCCGGCATGGCGCCCAAGGCGGCTGCTGAGGCCTCCGGCTACAAGGCCGTGCCGAAGTCGGCGGTGATCGAGAAGGCGCTGGCCGGCGAGCCCATCGGCGATTTCAGCGAAGCGTCGAAGAACTACGCCTTCCGTCTGGCCGTCGAGCGCATCAGCGGTCAGCCGCTGGACGAAGGTTTCGAGACCTACGCCATGCGCCGCGGACACGAACTGGAGCCGTTTGCCCGCGCCGAGCATGAGGTGCAGTCCGGCCTGCTGGTGAAGCGCGCCGGGTTCGTCCTGAGCGACTGCGGCAACTACGGCTGCTCGGCGGACGGTTTCATCGGCGATGCCGGCGGCAGCGAATACAAGTGCTTCATCAACCCGGAGAAGCTGCGCGCCTTCCACATCGATGACGATGCGAGCGAGGTGTTCGAGCAGGCGCAGGGTTGCATGTGGCTGACGGACCGCGAGTGGTGGCACATCGGCCTGTACTGCCCCGCCCTGGTCTCGGCGAACCGCCAGCTGTGGTGGCGCCGCTTCGACCGCGACGAGGCGTTCATCGCCAAGATGCGCGCCGACCTGGATCAGTTCCGGCAGATGGTCGACGGGTTCGAGCAGTCCCTGCGCGCTGGTGATCGCCACCAGGAGGCAGCGTAATGGACGTGACGATCTACCCCAGCCACGCCAAATGCCTGCGCCGTGCCGGCCTCGCGCGCGCCCAGTTGTACGCACACGTGATCGAGGGCAAGCGCTACACCACCGCGCAKGTGGCGGAGATCCTGGGCATCTCCAACGACGCCGCCTACGAGCGGATCAAGCGCCGGGCCCACCCGCTCACGTGGGCAAGTCTGATGAAGGTTGGCCGGCCATGAAGACCTGCACGAAATGCGCCGCCCGGCTGCCGCTGCGGTTCTTCCCGCTGGTGAACGGCAAGGCCACGGCCGACTGCGCGCCGTGCCGGAACACCGACCGCCGCCTGCGCGATCCGCTGAAACCCCTGCGCGCCGATCCGCTGCAGGTCGAACTGAACCACCTCACCCACAGCTGGCAGCGCCGCACTCGTTGGCCGCTTCTGGCGCATCAGGAGACGCAACGATGAAGAACGGAGATATGCCTACAGCCCCGATGCTCAATGAGCATGGCTGCCCCCAGCATTACTCATCGATTCTGGTCCAACAGGGGCAGGTCACTGGCCTGACCAAGCGCGAACTGATCGCGGCAATGGCTATGCAGCGGTTCTTGGCAAACAAGGCCCATGCAACTCACTTCATGCCTGAGCACGACGCACGCTACTGCATCCAGATTGCCGACGCGCTTCTGGCCGAACTGGAGCAGAGCGCATGACCAGCATCCACGTACGGCCGACCTTCGACCTGGCCACGCAGGCCGAGAAGAACCGCCAGCGGCAGGAGATCGCCGACGACGTGGCGCAGTTCCTGCGCTCCGGCGGCAAGGTCCAGAAGCTAGGCAACAGCCCCATCGACCGATCCACCACCACCCGCCGCGAGGTGGTCGAGGGTGGCCACCGCAGCCGCACGAAGCAGGGAGCACGCGCATGACCACCGACAAGTCCCTTTCGGGCGGTGCACTGGACACTCTCATCGCCCTTGTGGAGAACGGACCTCTCTGGGATGGCGACCTGCCAAGCAAGTCCGGTCGGTACGAGCTGCTGGAGTTGGGCATGGCAGTGCGGATCGTGGTCAACGGCGAGGACGGCTATCAGGCAGCGACCATAGAAGGCGCACGCGCTTATTGCCTCCACTTTGGCGAAGAGCGAATCAGCGATGCCAAAGCCGCTCGAATCGCAAGGCGCTCTGTCATCAACGCCATTCATCGGAGCAAGAAGCCATGACCACCGACAAGACCCCCGCCACCCTGGCTGTTGATGTGCTGGCGGTGCTTCGTAGCCAGCTTTCATGGATTGGTCCGTGCCGTCCAGACGGCGACGAAATTGACTGCGAGCGCTGGGACCGAATCGAAGCTGCCATCGCCGCAGTCGCCAAGCTTATCGAGGCTGCGGACCGACTGGAGCGCAAAGCGATTGAACAGGCGCGCGTCACCTCATCTGTCTTCAATTCCGATCTTGCAAGCCTGCGCGTTGGCCTCGCCCGCGTCAAAGGAGAATCAGCATGAGCAACGACAAGACCCTGGCAACCGTGAAGCACGGCGGATGCGTGCAGTTGCCCTCCTCGGAGCGTGCGCGGTTTGAGGCGTGGGCCGAAGGAAACAACTACGAAATGGAGTGGACCGGCCTTCGCTACGTCGAAGAGGCTACCCACGACGCGTGGCTGGCATGGCAAGCCGCACTTTCCGCCCAGCCCAAGTACTTCACTGACGCCTACGAGCTGGGGCTGCGAGACGGGAAATCCCTCTCCGCCCAGCCCGCCCCGGGTGGTCAGGGGGACGAAATCAMGGTCAGCCGTAGCCTGCTGGATCGAGTCCACGAATCGCTCGGCAACTTCACTATGGATCATGGCTGGTCCCAAAGCGACATGGACGTAGCAGATGATCTTGCCGCAGCACTCGCCGCCCGCCAGCCGGTTCGAATCTACGGCGGCTGCGCCCAGCCTGAGGGTGAGCTGGTTACTGACGCTATGGTCGATGCCGCGTGCAAGGTTATGCATCACGGGTACGAGCACGAAAGCCGTAAAGCGTACCGCGAAGCATGCCAGAAGGATGCGCGCCAGGCACTGCAAGCCGCCCTCGCCGCCCGCCAGCCGGTGGGGGAGCCGGTGGCATGGATGACGCACCACGACGAACCGATGCTGTATCCGACGTTCGCGGAAGCCGCCGCGTACTGCGATGACGACGAACCTCCGATTCCGCTCTACGCCGCCCCGTTCGCGCAGGCCGTGGACCTTGGTCTGCAGCTGGATCGCTACGACGCC
>NZ_JBFTOJ010000255.1:0-3720 GCF_056397905.1 Stenotrophomonas sp. 05L414_2 | reverse complement strand
GGATATATCCGGCCTGCTGCTGCGACTGATGCTGCTCCTGACCCTGGTGCTGAATGCACCGGCGCTGGCGCTTGCCTCGGGCGGCATCAACGGTCAGTCCGGCGGCGGTCATTGCGATGGCCCCCACGAGATCGCCGACGCTGCGATCTCTGTCACGCCCGCCTGCTGCGATGAACGGAACGCAGCCGCGTGCAGCAGCGAGGATTGCGAGTGCGTGCCGGCGAGTGTGGCCATGCTGCCGTCGGCGGCAAGCCTTGCTGCATGGCCGCTGCGTGCAGTGCCCGGTGACGCGCTGCCGCCGGCTCATCCCGCGCCTGCGCTACCTCACCTGATTCGCCCGCCGATCGCCTGATCGCGCGCAGGTTGCGTACCTGCCGTCCTGCAGTACCCCTCATCTACTTGACCCACGCGCATCCGTCGCGTGGATGGCAGGCGCTCGCGCCTGCGATTGCAAAGGAAAACCTGATCCATGAACCGCATTCTTTCCCTGAGCCTGTTACTCACCCCCGTTCTGCTGGCCACCGCCTGCGTGCGTGCCTCCGAAGAGGCCGTGTCCTCGCCCGCAACCGCAACCGCAACCGCCTCGGCGGTCGAGGCGACGGCCGGAGCGAAGATCGACCGGGAGCTTCCGTTGGCCATCGTGCACAAGACGGCCAGTTGCGGTTGCTGTGGCGTGTGGGCCGACCACCTGAAGGCTGCCGGCTTCGCGGTTGAGATACGCGATACCGATGACATGCATCCGGTCAAGCAACGGCTCGGCGTACCGGCCGGCAAGGCGTCCTGCCATACCGCCGAGATCGGTGGCTACGTGGTGGAAGGCCATATTCCGGCCAGCGACATCAAGCGCCTGCTGAAGGAAAGGCCGACGGCACGTGGCCTGGTGCTGCCGGGGATGCCGGCGGGATCTCCGGGCATGGAAATGCCTGATGGCCATGTGCAGCCGTATACCGTGGAGCTGGTGCTGGCCGATGGCAGCACCCAGCCCTTCGCACAGCACGGGCAGGGTGGCTGACAAGGTGTGGCGGGCGCGGCGGCGGATCGCCGCCGCGCCTGGTCAACGCTGCTTTTCGCGTTGCTTCTTCAACTGCGCGTCGAAATTGCGTTCGGCCGTGTCGGCGTAGTCCTGGCAGGTCATTGCCTTGGCACCCGCTGATGCACCGGCGGCGTAGTTCCAGCCGCTGGCGCCGGGATGCGGGGTCAGCAGGACATCGCAGGGCAGGGCGCGCACCGTGGCGAAGCTGCGGCGATAGTCCTCGATCAGGTGCGGGTAGCGCGGGTTGGCCTGCAGCTGATAGCCCGGCGCACTCAAACTGTCGGCGTAGACCATGCGCACCGGCTTGCCGCCCCGGGTGTCGGTCCAGGTCCAGGCGGTGCTGCCCGGGGTATGGCCGGGCACGAAGTGCGCGGTGAAGTCGACGCCACCGAGCGAGACCACCTCGCCATCCATGATGATCCTGTCCGCCGTTGCCGGCGGATAGGTGATGTCGTCGCCGAAGTGCAGGTCGTTGCTGCCGCCACGTGCCAGCAGCACCGCAGATTCGGCATTTGCGACGATCTGCGCAGCGGTACTGCGCTTGAGCGCAGCAACCGGGCCGGCGTGATCGGCGTGGGCATGACTGAGCAGGATCAGGCGCAGATCCTGCGGCGCAACGCCGCGCGCTTTCATGTTGCGCAGCAGGTGGTCGGCCATCTGCGGCATGCCGCCATCGAGCAGCACCGCGCCCTGCGGCGTCTGCACCAGCAGCGCGGTCAGGTCTTCGGTGCCGATCTGCCAGGTGTGATCGGCAATCTGCAGCGGCGCCATCGGCTGCAGCCAGGAGGCATCAACGGTGTAGGCACGCAGTTGCGGCAGCGTCGGTTCGGCGGCAGAGGCCGCAGCGGGAAGCAGGGCAGCGAGCGTGATGGCGAGGGTCTGCAAGCGCATGGGAGGGCACCGATGTAGGAGGCCCAGAAACTAGCATGGGCCTCCTTCATCGCGTCACGCATAGAATTCATGGCACCCATAAGGCGCCATGTCTCAGTAGCGATACTGCCACCCCAGCGTAAGCACTCGCCCACGCCCGGCGAAGTAGCTCGGGTTGGATGGCGTGGTCTGCGAGTAGTAGGTGATGTACTGCTTGTTGGCGAGGTTCTGCACGCCCAGGGTGAAACTGCTCTTGCCCAGCGCATAGCGGGCGACCAGGTCGACCGTGGTGTAGCCCTTGAAGCTGGCCACCGGCACGCCGCGCAGGTCGAAGTCGCGATCGAAGGCATGGCTGGCTTGCAGACGGGTGCTGAGTTGCGAGGTCCAGCCCTGTTCCCAGAACGCGGTCAGACGGTTCGGGGCGATGTTGACGCCTGCCAGGTCGCTTTCCAGACGACCATCCAGGTCGGCGTCGTAGCGGCCATTGGCGCGGGCATAGCCCATGCCGAGGTGGCTGTCACCCAGGCGCAGGCGCAGGTTGGTCTCGAAGCCTTCCACCCGCGTGGCCTGGCGCTGCACGTTGTAGGCATCGATGCCGGCGTCATAGACCAGTACCGAACCCAGCTTGGATTCGGAGGTGTAGTACGCGATATCGCCGCTGAAGCGGCCGTCGTCATACTCCAGCCCGATCTCGCGGTTGTCCGACACCACCGGCGACAGGTCCACCAGGTTGTCCACGCGCTGGCCATCGCGATTGATCGCGCGCAGCACGCGGCCAACATCGGCCACGGTGTAGCCTTCCGAATACGACGCGTAGGCATTGAGACGGTCATTGATGTACCAGACCGCGCCGAAGTTCGGCAGCGTCTCGCTCATCGTCGGTTTGCCGCCGGCCACCTTGCGTGCGCCGTAGCGGGGCAGGGTGGTGTAGTCGCCCACCTCCAGCTCGCCCTTTTCGTAACGCAGTCCTGCGGACAGCATGACGTGGTCGGTGGGCCACCACTGCAGCTGCAACAGCGGCGACAGGCTCTGATAGGTGGTCAGCGGCACCCAGTTCAGGCCGCTGGCCAGCAGCACCTGATGGGTGCGGTCGCGCAGGCCATCCAGCCCGAGGGTCACGTCCAGCGAGGTGTCGCCGATGCGACGCCAGCTCTGGGTCAGCTTGAAGCCGCGTTTGTCTGATTCATTCTGGGTCTGGTCCCAGGCGGCGTTGGCACCCGTGTTGCCCCAAGGGTCCCACTGGCTGGCGCCGTAACGCCCTTCGAAATCGACCGCGAAGGCCTGTGCCAGGAACTGGCCGCCGAACAGATCGGCATTGCCGTAGTCCAGGGTCAGCGAGCGTGAGCGGTTCATCGGCGGATCGAGCGGCGTATCGCCGGGCACCGACGTGGCCGGGCGACCGGTGCGGAAGTTGCCATCCACAGGCAGGTAATTGTCCAGGCCACGCAGTTCGTAGCGATTGGCCATCAACTGCACGCGCTGGCCTTCGGCGATGTTCCAGCCAAGCTTGGCGAAGATGTTGGTCGAGGTCGAATCCATCAGTTCGCCCTGCGCGTTGGTGCCGATCGCACGGCCGTCGCCGTCGTAGTACAGGCCCTGCCGTTCATGGGCGAGGCCAGCCACGAGGTCGAACTGTTCGCCGCGGATGCCCACCAGTGCCGAAGCGCGCTGGCCGTCATCATCGCGCCGGCGCGGCGAGGCGGCGGTGAGCGAAAGGCTGCTGTCCAGCAGGAAAGCACCCGGTTCGCTCGGCGCACTGCGGGTGATGATGTTGACGATGCCGCCGGTGCCGCCGATGCCCTGCAGCGCGTTGGCAC
>NZ_JBFTOJ010000254.1:0-3890 GCF_056397905.1 Stenotrophomonas sp. 05L414_2 | reverse complement strand
CAGGATCCCCACGCACCATCCGCCATAAACTGGCAGAGCATGCATTGTCGCGCATCATGTAAGTTCGAGACGCCAATCCCGGCCAAGGCGAGTACCTTGGCGCAACCATCGTCCACGCGTCCTTTCAGCAGATCGAGAGGGAAATGCGTCGCGAAGTGGTATCAAGACTTAGATCAGAGAGCATTGATCCCAAAACGTGAAAATCAACACCAATGCATTGTGCGGCCCGGGAGTTTTCGTCGACGCCATAGACCACATGATGCTGCGCGGCTGTCGCTCCTGCTGCTCATACGGGTGGATTCCGACAGCCAGTGATCGCGGCTTACCTTCGCCGGATTCGTGTAAAGTCACGCTGAAAGGTGCCACCCGCCTATCAATGGCGATTTTCTCGGGGGAAGAATATGCATTCCATAGCTGCAAAGCTCACAATGCGAGCGGCGATGATCGCTGTTCCGTTGCTGGCCGCAGGTTGTTTTATGCCCACCAAACAACCCGACGCAGCAATAGTCAAGCCGGCACCTGCAGATCGGGTATTTGCACTCCCCGACCAAGGCGCTTCCACCGGGAATGTGGTGGTAACCCGCGACATCGGCGCTGTTGGTAGCAAGTGTGCAATAGGCGTTATGGTCGATGAGCAGATGGCCGCCCATCTCAACACAGCCGAATCAGTCACCTTCGCATTGAAGCCAGGCCGGCACTTGCTGACGGTAACCGGAATTGACGGCCCCGGCCTGTGTTCATTCAATGCCACCAAATCCGCGCTGGCCAGACGCCGTTCGACCGAGATCTTTGTAGATGCCGATACAACGCGGAAGTACCGGCTAACTTTCCCTGCAGTGGAATCACCGCCGGTGATCGAGCCTGCTTTCTGACGACACTTTCTCGTTGCAGCACAAATGCAAACGCCCCTTTCGGGGCGTTTTTGCATTCTTGGCGGCCTACTTGCTCCAGCGCTTGGAACGCGTCGGCTAGACCTTTGTGACGCGACTATCGAGCGGGATCTACTTCCGCTCCATCGTCGGGCGACCGCCAGCAGGCCAGAGAATTCGGTAGACCAGCTCGTCGCCAGCAGCGAYAGTCACATTCTGGAACGTTGAGACGTTCTGACAGAGACCGCCGCCGGCCTCAAGCTTCAGGAAATACGAGCCGGGCACCACGTGCATGCTGGCCGATTCGCTTGGCTTCAACGCAACGACCTTCTGATCATCAATCAGGATGTCGAACGAGCAACCACCACCTGCAAATCCTTTGTCACGGGTCACTTTGATTGTGGCCGACCGTTCGGCACTGCGATTAAAGTAGCTGGCGTCGTACACCCTACTGGCTGACACAGCTTTGGCGGTTCCGGGGGTGACTGGCGTCGAGGAGCACCCTGCGGCGAGCGCTGCAACGAATCCCAAAACAGCAACCTTCTTCATATGGCCTCCCTGTAGGCCTTCGAGTCTACCGGATGCGGTGGGACAGCAGGCGCCGATCAGCTACAGCGCGCCGAGCAAGAAAAGCGCTGGCATCTACGGCCGCATGCGCAGAGGAGGAGCCCAGCGCGGGTACCCAAAATCCAGGTACCGTCGACTTCAAGATGCGGCCAGGTCAACTGCACATCGACGAGGGCAGCGCAGCCCGCTTCTTCTATTGCGCTAGGGCAACCAACGCAGATCGCGGTGCCGGCCTGGACGCGTGCAAGAAGTCGCCCGCAGGCATGGTGTCCAGCACCAGTGGGCAGCAAATGACCCGCCGCGATGAGGGTGATCAGGTCGCCCCAAAAGGGGAACACCCCCCTACCCTGAAGCCGACCGATCTCACGCGCTACCTGTGCCGGCTGGTCACTCCAACCGGCGGCGTGGTGCTGGACCCGTTCATCGGCAGCGGCAGCACTGGCAAGGCCGCAGTACTCGAGGCTTCCAGTTCACCGGTACTGAGTTGGACCCGGACTATGCCGGGATCGCTGAGGCAAGCGACAGCGTTGCGCAACCTGGATTGCCGTTAGGAGCAAACGCATGAACACCGCCACCGAGCAGCTGCGCGCTGCGTTGGCCACGAATTGGAGGAGGACATCATGCCGCCGAAGAACACGCGCGAAATAACCGTCGCGGAACTGCACGCGGACCTGCAGCCGATCGAGGTTGTTGCCATCCGCACCAGCCTCGGCCAGTCGTGGATCTATCGCCGCATGAAGGAAGGCTCGTTCCCGCACTCATATAAGATCGGAGCGCGTCACGTATGGTGGAAAAAGCACATCGACCGCTTTGTCGCCGGCGAATCCACAGAATGTGGGTGAAAGCATGGGGCGAGCGGCGTAGACAACGAAAAGCCCCTATTTCCAGGGGCTTTTTGAAAAAACTGGCGGAGAGAGTGTCTGAATTTAGGGCGTTCCCTAGCTTCCGTGCACCTTCGTGAAACCAGTCTCAGCCCTTGCGCCAGCTAGGTTTCACCATCCGGGTTCGTTCGCAGGCTTTCGCGGGAAGTCGCGCCTGCTGGGTGGGTACATGGATGGGTAGGAAATGGGATTGAAGATCAATCGCCTGACGGCGAGACGGGTGGCCACGGTCACCGATCTGGGCTACCACGCTGACGGTGGCGGTCTATATCTGCAGGTGACCGCGTCCGGTGCCAAGAGCTGGGTGTTCAGGTATCGATTTGAGGGGAAGCGCCCGGAAATGGGCTTAGGCCCGCTGCACGTGATCGGCTTGGCCGAGGCGCGGGAGGCGGCAGCAGCCGCGAGGAAGATGGTACAGGCAGGTCAGGATCCACTCGCGGGTAGGCGAGCGGCGGCTGTCGCCACTGCCAGCATCCCAACATTCTGGGAGGCCGCCATGGCATATATCGCAGAGCGCGAAGCAGGATGGACCAACCCGAAGCACGCGGGCCAGTGGACCAGCACGCTAGAGACGTATGCAAAGCCGGTGCTGGGAGATCTGCGGGTGGATCGAATTGAGACCGAGCATGTCTTGGCCGTGCTTCGGCCAATCTGGACCACCAAAACGGAGACTGCCAGCCGGGTCCGGCAACGCTTGGAGGCAGTGCTTGATGCCATGACCGTGCAGAAGAAGCGCAGTGGGGAGAACCCAGCGCGATGGCGCGGGCACTTGGCCGTGATCTTGCCGAAACCCACTGCGGTGACCAAGGTGGAGAACTTCGCTGCCCTACCCTACACAAAACTACCCGAGTTCATGGCTGCATTGCGATGCCGTCATGGCGAGGCTGCGCGCGCATTGGAATTCACGATCCTCACGGCCGCTCGCACGGGAATGACCTTGGGCGCTGTTCCCGGAGAGATAGATCTGGCGGCCGCGACCTGGACTGTCCCTGGTGACAGGATGAAGGCGAAGACCGAACACACGATTCCGCTCCCGGCGGCTGCGATTGCGCTTGCAAGGCCACGCATGGGGCGCAACTTATTGTTCCCCAACGACCTCAGCAACCAGCCGCTCAGCGAAAACGCGATGCTGGCACTGCTTAAGCGCATGGGGTATGGCCATGTCACGGTTCACGGCTTTAGGTCGACCTTCAAGGACTGGGCAAGCGAGACCACCGATTTCGCTGACGATCTGTCCGAGGCTGCCCTAGCTCACCGGATTCGGGACAAGGCGAAAGCTGCGTACAAGAGAGGAACCATGCTAGAGAAGAGGCGCCATCTGATGGCGACTTGGGCATCCTTCTGTGGACAATTGTGGACGAATGCACCGGATTAGCAAGTGGCGCACAGCCTTCAGAACTCGCCGAATATTCACGTCTTGAGAACGCTCTTTCTAATCCTATTAAAGACCACTTCAGCGAGAACGGGAGGAACACTATTTCCAATTTGCCTAAACGCCTGCCACTTAGTCCTGTCAAAATGAAACCAATCCGGAAAACTCTGCAAACGAGCAGCTTCGCGGGGAGTGATCACG
>NZ_JBFTOJ010000253.1:0-3902 GCF_056397905.1 Stenotrophomonas sp. 05L414_2 | reverse complement strand
ACGCTGTGTCGACCAAGGTCGACGCCTACCAGAACGCCGGGCATGGCCCGGCGCTACCGTGTTGTCCTGGTGGCTGCCAACCTTGGTTGGTACGGATGTGTCAGGGTTGCGCGCCAATGCTGCGTCGACCAAGGTCGACGCCTACCAGAACGCCGGGCATGGCCCGGCGCTACCGTGTTGCTCCGGTAGGTGCCAACCTTGGTTGGCACGCCGTCTCGTCCTGCATATGGCCTTGCGGCCATGCCAACCAAGGTTGGCAGCTACCAAGGGCAGGGCCGGCGCGTGCAGCAGCCCTGCTTACGCCACCCGCAACTGCACATCCACATACTCGGCCAGCCCACGGCAGGCCAATAGCAGCCCTTCGCGCACGTCATCGCCCACCTGCTGGTCGGCATCGCCGTCCACGCGCACGCGTTCGATGGCGTGCAGCAGTTCCAGCAGCAAGGTCAGCCCGGCATTGGCGCGGTCGATGCGTGCCATCGCGAAACCAAAGCACTGTTTGCGTCCCTTGTCCGGCCACGGTTGGCCGCCTGCAGCGTCCACGTGGCGGATGCGCTGCAGGCAGCCGAGCAGGGTGATGCCTTCGTCGGCGTGGGCGCGCATTGTGCTGCCCAATGTGGTTTCCAGTGCTTTGGCCAGATCGTCCGGCAAGCGTTCGACGGCGTCGCCCAGTGTGGCGAACAGATAGGGATAGAGCGAAGAAGTCATGGCGGCGTCCTTGAGTGCGGAGCAAGGGGCCGCCCTCGCGCTGGGCGAGGGCGGCGGACGGTGCGTGGTTGCAATACCGGAGGTTGATGTAGAAACGCCGGCGGGTACGAGACCCCCACGCACCGCCCGCCATAGGGCGCGGACGGATTGCCTGCCGACGCCGCCCAACAAGGAAAGCGCGACGCCGACAGGCAAGCGTAAACAACACATCAACCTAACGGGATTGCAAGCCCGTGCCACCCGTTGTCGGTGGCGCGCCATGATGTGCACGCAGGTGCTGCTATACCAATCAGAAAAGTTTCAATTTCGAAAATGTTGCAGACGCATATCGAACGCGCTGCGCGAAGCCGAGCACGCCTGCGCGTGCCAGTTGCGACATTTGTTGTGGAGCCGAGTGCATGCTCGGCGCTACGGAGAGCAGAACAGCGCCGGATCTAACCGGCGCCGTTCGTGTTTACATCACCACTTGTAGGCAACGCTCAGGTTCGCCGTCGCTTCGCGGTAGCCACTGTCACCACGCATCACCCCGAACCCGCCCCAGGCACTGAAGCCGGAACGGAATTCCACGCGCGCACCCGCGCTCAGTTCATAGCGGTTGCGCGGGATGCCGGCCTTCAGCACTTCATCGTCGAAGGCGATGCCATTGCCGGCGCCATCGCGGTACCAGTTGGCCGCCAGATACGGGCTGACCGAGGCACCCGCCGCCGGGTGGCCGTCACCCTGCAGGCGCAGGCCAGCACGACCGGACAGGCCGCTGTTGCCCGCTGCGCGCACCACGGTGCCGTTGGTTTCGGTATGCACGTCAGTCTTTGCATCGGTGTAGACCAGCTGCAGTTCCGGCTGCAGGCTCAGCGTGGTAGTGCCGATCTGGCCAATGCCGAAGCGGTAACCGGCTTCCACGGATGACTGCCAGATATCCGAGTCGTAACGCTCTTCGGCCAGGCCGTCGCCCTGCACGCGGTTGCGGAACTGGCCGCGCTGCACGCTGGCATCCACATACAGCGCATCGGTGCTCCAGTTGCCATACACGCCCAGCGCGCCGCCTTCCAACTTGCCACGTGCTCTGTAGCCGGTCACATCCGAGCGCGAGGTGGCGCTGGACTGCGCAATGGTACCCATCACGCCCACACGGCCACGACCATTGTCGAAAACGCCCACGTCCGCACCCAGCTGCAGGCGCGAGCGGTCCACGCGCAGGTCCAGCTGGTCTTCCACGGCCGACAGCTTGCTCTGCGTGGCGTCCACCCGGGCCCAGCCGCGCACGCCGTCAGTGGCGGTGCTGCCGCCGTGGCGATCGCGCAAGCCGTGGCGCAGAAGCTGGTCCATGGCGAATTGGTTGGCCAGATAGGCGCCTGCTTCCGGGCGCAGCAGCGGGCCCGGGTTGATCGGATCAACGGGATCGATCGGATCAACGGGATCCACTGGGTCAACCGGATCAACCGCCGCACATTCCGGCAGCGTGGGATCTGTGTCGCACGGGTCCGGACCTGCGGGAATCTCCGAGCGCAGGTACCAGCCGCCGTCGCTGGCATCCTTGAACAGGAAGTACTCGTACTGCCCGCTCACCGCGCGGCCCCGCAGATCGAACTGCGCATTGGAGGCACCGCCTACACGGATCAGCTCGATGCCCTTGTCGGTCTTCGCACCGGCGCCGCCGGCATTGAGCACCTGCACGTTGGCTTGGCCATTGGCGTCACCGTTGATCACCAGCATGTCGGTGGCCGAACTGTCGTCGCCCAGGTGGGTGTTGAACAGCAGCGTGCCGCCCGCACCATCGAAGGTATCGACGGCAAGGGTATTGAAGGTGCTGCCGTTGCCCAGCGCCACAGTGCCGGTATTGCCCAGGGTGAGGTGGCCAACGTCGCTGTCGCCGGTCATCAGCCAGGTGCTGTCGCTGGCGATGTTGGCGCTGGTGACGTTGATGAAGCGCCCATCGATCTGCGCCCTGTTACGCAGGGCCACGTGCAAGCTGCCCCGGCGTGCGCTGGCATCGTCGCTGGCGACGTGGCCAGCAAGGCGCGAACCGTCAACGGTAAAGCGCACGATGGAGGCGCCACTGTAGCCAGGAATAAATGAGCCGACACGCAGCAGGTGACCATCGCCGCCGTGAAGCTGCGCACCGTTGGATACGGTGATGTCGAAGACAGGTGCCCGCTCGATCGTGGCGACATGGATGGCTGCTCCGCTGCCACCGATGACGGTCGAATCATCGATGACAAGGCTGATGTGCGGATCATCGCGATAGCTGTACAGAATAACGCCGATGTCATCTGCAACGATGCGCGAGCCATTGCGCACCATCACCCTGCCATGCGCCTGGCGTATGCCGACCCCGGTATTGCCCCGTTGCGGATAGTCGGGCTGCTCTACACGCACGTACGTCGCATCGAGTTCAACGTCTGCGCTCGATGGCGCACCGGCGCTGGGTTCCATCTCGATCCCGATGGTGAAGTATTCGTAGCCAGCCAAGCCTGCAGCGCGCGTGACCTGCACACTGCTGCCGGACAATCGGGCCGACGCCGCGTCCTTCACTATCAAGCCTTGGCCCAGGATTGAAGAACGGTAGGCAGTGAGTGTCGATCTGTCGGCCAGCTGGATAGCGCCATGCGTCCTCGAGCCATCAAAGCGCACTGTGGCATCCGTCAGGACAAGGGAGGATTCATCGAAGGCCTCGAGTTCAACCGTTTCGGCACCATTGACCTGCAGCTGGGAGTCCGCTCGCAAGCGCCAGGATTCGATCGGATGGCCCGGCAGTACCTCTGCGGATTCGCCGATCAGTTCCCTTGCTGCGGCAGTATCGACGCACACGGCAAGTGCGGTCAGCAGGCAGTATCCAGGAAGCGCTGAGTGCGGACGTAGCGCCCGCCCGCGTGGGGAGGTTGTATCTGATTTCATGGCATGGGTGACTGGGGAGAGAAGGGGAATGCACAGCGAAGATGCCGAGTGCGTTGGCAAGGCATCTCCGCTGCGGTGATGCACTACCAGCGGTAGGCCACGCTGACGTTAGCCGTCGCTTCGCGGTAGCCGTGGTCACCGCGCATCACGCCAAACCCACCCGACGCACTCAGCCCGGTGCGGAAGTCAACCCGCGCACCTGCATTCAATTCGTAGCGATTGCGCGGCACGCTGGCGTTCAGTGCTTCCTCGTCAAACGCCATGCCGTTGCTGGCGCCATCGCGGTACCAGTTCGCCAC
>NZ_JBFTOJ010000252.1:0-3977 GCF_056397905.1 Stenotrophomonas sp. 05L414_2 | reverse complement strand
TTCTTGACTATGAGCGGATGCTGGACCCTGCTAAGTCCCGCTCCCAACCTTAGACCTAGGTTTAGTCACCGGCGGCTGGCGCGGCTGGAGCGCTTCCTTGGCCCGCTCCAGCTCCTTCGCCCCCGCCTCG
Source organism: Stenotrophomonas sp. 05L414_2 (assembly GCF_056397905.1). Taxonomy (NCBI): domain Bacteria; kingdom Pseudomonadati; phylum Pseudomonadota; class Gammaproteobacteria; order Lysobacterales; family Lysobacteraceae; genus Stenotrophomonas; species Stenotrophomonas sp. 05L414_2. The sequence continues at coordinate 3,847 of NZ_JBFTOJ010000252.1, read as the reverse complement.
GCCAGACGCCGGGCCTGCTGCAGCTGTTCGGGTGTCGGCGGCAGGCCAGGCAGCGGCGGTAGAGGTTCCCCGGGGAACCGTCCACCATCCGAGCCACAGCAGCTCGCAGCCGCATCTCTGGGTAGAGCCTGGCCGCGCACCACCGCTCGGCGTAACGCTTGCCCTGCGCCATGCTGGCCGCCCGAACGTTCTTGGTTTCCCACATCTTCCGGGCATCAAGGTGCACCCGAACGCCGCCGTCCTTTGCGGGAGTTACGTTGGCGATCTGCCGGCCACTCCACCACAGCACCCAGCCCTCCCCCATCTGGACCCAGCCAGAGGGTGGCGGTGCTGAGCGGAAGCCTTGGTAGCCGTGCGAGGGGAGCATGGCCGAAAGGATACGGCTACGCGTCGCAGATGCTGCGAACCAGTGGACTTGCCTCGCACGCTAAACGCTTCAGCTCTCACCTACACGTTGCGCACCCTGTCAAGAGAAACATTCTTAACAATTTATATGTAGCATCAGGGCACCAGACGCCTTGTGATCTACGTACATGACCTCCCCACAAGTCTTCCGGATCCTGCGGATCAGACCCATTCTCCAACTCAACGGAACGATGGAAGGGATCGCCTCGCTGCAATCCAAATGCACCGCTTGCGGAGACGAATCCAGGATGTCCAAAGGCTGCGGCCTTGAAGAAGCAGAGGGTGGCTTCAAGCTCACCTGCCTGGGCTGCAAGGCAACCGAGATCCTGACGCTTGAAGTGGCCCTGGGCCATTGGCATGAACAGACGCGACGCGATCGCATTCTTGCCCTCGCGGGCATCGTCCCCGATGACCTAAAGCGCCCCTAGGTCCCGAACCACCGCCCGGCCTTCGCTCAGCGCAGCAACCAGAAGCCTGCCACCTGCAACCTGGCGGCCGACAGCCTGATTGAGCCACGCCGCCTGTAGCCGGCCCGCAGCCAGCACGTCTACGAGCTCGAAGCTGTCAGGGACGCGCTCCAACGGCTCGCCCGGAGACGCCAGTCCCCCAACCAGAGGCTGCACAACCGCAGGGATCGCACTGTCGTGTTTGGCATAGGCTGTTGCCACGATTCGCCCGTTCTTCGCTGACCACCCACCGAGTACGAGCTCCGTGCCGAGAGCAGCTCGAGGCAGGTCGGCCTCAACAGCCGCCTTTTCGTATGCGGGCCAGAGCTTGTCGATCACCAGCCCCAGCTCTGCCATCAATTGCTCCATCGTGAAGTCCGCTCGGAAGCTCGCCTGCAGCGCCAACTCGTATATGCGAAGGAAGAATTGAGTTGATCCGCGAGTGGCCAAGACCAGGTTGTGCTGTGGGATCAAAAGCAGCTTTGCCCCAGCAGATGGAACTCGGGTAAAGGCGTCTTCTGCCAGAGTGTCCACAGCTACCAAGAGCTGGTCAGGACGTAGAAGAACGTTGAGGATGCTCATAGCGCATGCCGAAGGGCTCGCGCTGACTATCTCCGCTATTCAGCCACCTGTCCAGAGGTCCGTCATGCGAGCAACAGATGCAGAAATTCTCCAACGCCTTGAAGCCTGCGAAGCAGACCTAGAAGCGCACCGCGGCTATCTGAAAGCATTCGAGTACGGCCTTCGGGCAACCGTCATAGCACATCCCGAACCCGGAGCCTTGTCAAAGATCTGGACGCAGTTGCTTCCTGGAATTGAGGAGAAGCATGCGACCGAGGGCGGAGCCCTCTACAAGGCCGCGCTGCAGCAAGCACTGGCAGTCCTCACCGATCAGATTGAAGCATCATGCGGCGCATCTTCCGCAAATGGGATCAATTAGCGCGCTGGAGCTCCTTGATTGACGCCGCAGCAGCACGGGGCAAACGCACCAACGAGGGACCGCCCTAGCCGATCACCGCGACTTGTTGCTGGACCGCGACCTGCAACAGATCCATTCCCGTAGCGTTGGGAGCGGTCGCATCTCCTCGCTGGAAGAAGCTGGTCCAGTCAGCACTCGCCATCCGGGCAAGCTCTTGCGATTCGACCGGTAGCCACCGCATTGGCCAGAATGGCAATCGCCGACGCCCTACCCTTCCTCGCTGCAACTCTACGAGGCCGGAGTGGCTGCTTGCGCCCACCACCCTGGAATAAGCAACGGATAGGCCATCTTCCGGTCCTTCCAGATACTGCAGAAAGCGCTCGCCATCGAAGAGAAGTACGCCAGTTACGCCAGCGTCTCGGTTGAAGCGGGCGGCATCGTCAATGATGGAGCACAGCCTTCCTTCCGTCTGGCCCAATCCATCTGCAACGATCTCTGCGACAGCCTCACTTGCGTACACCACGGCTCGGATAGGCATAGGGACATCTCCCTGCGGGGCTCTATACCCTATCAATACTTGCCGAGGAATAAAGTGACGTGCAGGTCGAAAACAAAACAGTTCAGGAACGTGCGAAAACTGAATTCGTGGACGCGTCACTAGGAGCCCTACAAATGCCTGACACCGGACTCTTCTACGTACTGGCTTTGGACTACGGCGCTGACGACGCCCGAATCGGTCACGTGAACTCGATCACAATTCGATGCAACCAATGCCACCATATCACTCGCTTGAACAAGAGAATCGAGCGCATCGAGGGAGGTACGGTTCTGACCTGCGGGAAATGCGGGGCGCGACAGGCTATAAGCAACGCTAGGTTGGTCGAATGCGATCACAGCTTGGGACATGCCAGAAGTTGAGATAGCGGCGGCGAAATCTCACCTCTCCAAACCGGCCAGAAGCTGATGAAGCGCTCAACCGATGAAGAGCATTTGGGGCCGGCGAACTCACATTAGGGTCACATGGTTTGCAACCGTCCTAACACCTTCTCCAATAGCCTGTCGCCTCCATTCCTTTGGAGAAAAGCGATGGCAATCAAGACTGCGGAAGATCTTTTCATCCACGAACTGTCCGACATCTACAGCGCGGAAAAGCAATTGACAAAGGCGCTCCCCCGCTTGGCCAGGGCATCCAGCAACCCCGACCTAGCCGCGGCTTTCGAACTTCACCTGGACGAGACGCAGGGCCAGATCGAACGTATCGATCAGGTAGTTGAAGTCCTCGGCATCCGCCTGAAGCGCATCAAGTGCGCAGCGATGGAAGGGCTGATCGAGGAAGGGAAAGAGATCATTGACTCCGTCGAGGAGGGACCGGTTCGGGATGCCGCGCTGATCGGCGGCGCACAGAAGGTCGAGCACTACGAAATAGCGTCCTACGGCACCATTGCCGCACTGGCCAAGCAGCTGGGCTACAAGGATGCTCTGCCACTCCTGCTCGAGACGCTCGAAGAAGAAAAGGCTACGGACGAAAAGCTGACAATGATCGCCAAGGGCGGCGGCAACCAGAAGGCCGCCGAAGCAGCGTGAGCCTGCATGGCGGCGTAGCGGTCGCTATGCCGCCAATTTTCGCCAATAGCGCAAGCAAGCACCGCGACACAGCAGATGCAGGTGCCCCCCCTTCTGGAGCACAGACAATGAACGAGAAAAAGTTGCAGGACGAACTGCCGTTCAACCCGACGACCGACGTTGACGACGCATCAAAAGCCCATACACCTGACGTGCGTCRCAATGACAAGGCCAAGTGGAAAGAGCACGACATGCCCGAGGACGGCGGCGGGCCCAAGGCCACGCCTGAAGACTATGAACGTCCTGACCCTGACCCTACCGGCGGCCATCGGGGCTAGGAATCATCACCTGCTACATGCTTGAAGTTCACCGCAAAGGCTATTGAGATCTCGTAGGCTCATCTTCGATTGCGTTCGAAAACTGGGCTAAAGGTGTGACATGTGGCGACGAAATGGGTTGTCCTTGGTTCTGCTCGGCTTAACTCTCTTGTTCATCGGAGGGCAGATAGCAACTG
>NZ_JBFTOJ010000251.1:0-4143 GCF_056397905.1 Stenotrophomonas sp. 05L414_2 | reverse complement strand
GCCCAGGCGGGCGTTGGCGATCACGTTGGCCCATGGCGCCGGCGTCGGCGCGCCTTCGCGTACCACCACGACGTACTCGCGGCCGTCCTCGCTGAAACTGCCGGTGCCGTTGTCGAATCGGCCGGTGCCGCGGTAGGGAAGGAAAGGCCACGGGTCGTCCACTTCTTCGTCGTGCTCGGCGCTCGGCGGCAGTCCGGGCTCCGGGCCCAGGTCGGCAATGATGGGCAGCCCGGGCGTCGCCTCCATCGACAGGGCCAGCTCCTGCTGCAGCGCCTGCGGCACCAGGGCCGGGATCCGTCGCGGAGGCAACGGCTGACGCCCCACCTGCGCGACCAACGTACCGTCTTCGTCGCTGATGACCGCCCGCGCCACCGCCTGCAACAGAATGCGGTCCTCGTGGGTCATGTTCTGCACCGGCCGCACGAAAATGCCGCCGGGGCGGTCGAGCAGGCCGGTCTCCGAACTGGCGGCCACCATCCCCAGGATCTGGTCCTGCAGCTCCTGCCGATAGCCGGCCTTRCTGTCGTTCCAGATGACCAGGTCGGTGTTGAGGCCCTTCTGGCGCCAGTAGGCATGCGCCTGCACCAGTTGCCGGACCAGTTCCACGTTGTCCGCGTCGGTGACCTTCAGCAGCACGATGGGCAGGTCACCGGAGATGGCATGACCCCACAGCCCGGATTGTCCTCGCTGGTTCTGCTGCAGGACGCCTGCACCGGCGCGCAGCAGCGGACCGGCATACAGCACGTGGCTGGCCAGGCGCTCGTACAGCGATGCCTCGGCCTGGCTTGCGTTGATCTGCCGGCGCACCACCTGGCTGTGTGTCCAGGCCAGGTCGAAGACGCGGTCTGCCAGGCGACGATCACGGTATTTGTCCACCAGTGCTTCGCAACCGCCGCGACTGGCGCCGATGCCATACACCATGTCCAGCTGTACGGTCTGCTCGGGCTCAAGCACCACGCGGACGCGGATGGCCACGATCGGGTCCAGCACCGAACCATCGGTGCCGGACAGGTCGGCATCGGTGGTCAATGCCTGCGGCGTGCGCGGCGTGTTGCCACGGCCCAGGAAGCGCGCACGGTCGGTTTCATAGGAGATCGCCACCACTTCCGCATCGTGCACCGCCACCAGATGGAACATCCACGGCGGCACCTCGTCGTGCGAACGTGGCCGGCGCGAGCACAGCACCGCCTGCTTTGCGGCCAGGATCTCGCTCTGCACGAAGAKGTTGCTGAAGGCCGGGTGCGCATCGTCGGCCGCGGCGGGTGCCAGCACCACTTCGGCATAGGTGGTGATCTCCACCGTGCGCGGGCGACGACTGCGGTTGGTCAGGCGCAGGCGCCTGAGCTCGATGTCGTCCTCGGCGGAGATGGCGACCTGCAGGTGGCTCTCGCAGCCGCGGCGCACACCGCGGAATTCCGCCTTGGCGTCAGAGAAGATCGCCTCGTAATTGTCCACTGCCACGCAGGTGGGCTGGTAGGCGGCAGACCAGAACTCGCCGCTGTCCACGTYGCGCAGATAGCAGAACGTGCCCCATGCATCGGTGGTACCGTCCTCGCGCCAGCGGGTAAGCGACAGGTCGCCGTGGCGGCTGTAGCCGCCGCCGGCATGGGTCAGCATGCCGTGGTAGCGACCGTTGGACAGCAGCTGCACTTCCGGGCGCGGGCCACCCGGGTCGCGCAGGACGCGCAGGGACGTCTCGTGCTCGGCCAGTGCCGAGTGCTCGCCAAGCGCTTCGACCTCATGGGGATGGAACACGCCCACGCGCGGGATGCGTTCCTGCAGCAGCAGCAAGGTGGCCTGGAACTCGACATCGGCAAGGAAGCGGCGCTGCATCGGCTGGTCGCGCAGCAGGTAATCCAGCGACAGCAGGCCCATGCCCTGGTGGTGGGCCATGAACGAACGCAACAGGACGTGATCCTGTCCCGGCGGCACCCGGGTGGGCGTGTAGTCGATGGCCTCGTACATGCCGAAACGCCCGCAGAACCCCAATCCTTCCAGCACCTGGAGGTTCTGGCAGGCCGCTTCCGGCGCCACCATCAGTGCCATCATGCTGGCATAGGGTGCGATGACCCGATCCTGCCCAAGGCCGCGTTTGAGCCCCAATCCGGGCACGCCGAACGCCCGGTACTGGTAGTTCAGGCGGGCATCGACGGCGTTGTAGCCGGACTCGGACACGCCCCATGGCAGGTTCAGCGTACGGCCGTAGACGATCTGTGCCTCGACCGCGTGCCGTGCGGTCTGGTCCAGCAACGTGTCCGGATAGCTGGGCATCACCAGCTGCGGCATGAGGTACTCGAACATCGAGCCACTCCATGACAGCAGTGTCGGCGTGCCGTTGACCTCGGTAAGCATGCGGCCGAGCGCGAACCAGCTTTCCTGTGCCAGCTGGCCCTGCGCAATCGCAACGAACGCGCCCAGCCGCGCTTCGGAAGCCAGCAGGTCGTAGAAGCTGTTGTCGAGGCGGTGGTCGTCTACGTTGTAGCCGATCGAAAGCAGGTTGCGGGTACGGTAGAACAGGAACCCGTATTCCATCAGCGAGAACTGCCCGGCGCGGTGCGCCAGGTCCTGCAGCTGCTCGATGCGCGCGCGCGCGTCCGCGCCGGCCGCGCCGGGCAGGGCGGCCAACTGACGCAGGCTTGGCACCGGTGCATCGACGGCCGCGCTGGCATCGGCAGGGATATCGGCAAGCGAGGCGTGGGCGGCATGGCATTCGGCGGCGAACAGGGCCGGCCAATGCAGCTCACCGTCCTCGGGCGAGGCCGGTGCCGGCCATTGCAGCAGCACGGCGTCGGCCAGACCGGCCAGTTCCTGCAGGCGGGCCAGCGACTGCGCCGTCCCGACGGGACGGTCGACACGCGTAGACGCCAGACGCTGGCGAAGATGATTGAGCGCCTCGACCAGCGGCGCATCGTCGGCGCGATGACGCTGCCGCTCCTCTTCCAGCACGCCCAGCGTATCGGCCAGGCCATCGAACGTGTGCGGCGCCAACACCGGCGCATCCACCAGCGCGAGCAGGCCCTGGCGCAGGGTAAGCAGGTGTCCGGCAAGGTTGCCGCTGTCGACGGTGGAGACGTAGCGCGGCGGCAGCGGCGCCAGGGTTTCGGTGTCGTACCAGTTCAGGAAGTGGCCGCGGTGGCGCGGCAGCTGGTCCAGCGTATCGAACGTGCGGGCGGTACGTTCAGCCACCGCGCCCTGCTGCAGATAGCCGAAATCCCACGCAGACAGATTGGCCAGCAGGGACAGGCCGATGTTGGTCGGCGAGGTGCGTCGCGCGACCACCAGCGCCGGATGCTCCTGGATGTTGTCCGGCGGCAGCCAATGATCCTGCTCGCGCACCCAGGCCTGGAAGAAGGACCAGGTGCGCCGCGCAAGCCGGCCCAGGAACGCCCGTTGCGTGACCGACAACTCGGCCACGCTTGCAGCCGGCGGGCGACCCAGCCACGCCATCAATGCCGGCGCAAAGGTCCACGCCAACAACAAGGGCAGGGCGATCGGCAGTGCCTGCGGACGCACGCCGGCCACCACAGCCACCAGCGCGAGCGCCAGCAGCGAGGCCGGCGCCATCACCCGCCATTCCGCGCCACGGTCGCTGCCAAGGCGGCGCTCGACTTCGCTGGAGGGATTCCATTGCAGCAGGTGACGTCGCGTGACGGCCATGCGCCAGAGCGTGCGCAGCACGGCGTCACTGGCCAGCAGTGCTTCGTAGGGCAGGCACGCTATCTGGGTGGACGCGCGCAGCAACGACTGCAACGTGCCGCGCCCGACCTTGATGTAATGCGCTTCCAGCGGGGTGTCTTCCGGAACGCTCAGGCCATCACGCAGCATGCCTATCAGCGGCGGCGCGAACCACAGCGCCAGCACCCACGCGGTCCASGCAGCAGGGTTCCGCGCGTACAGCCAACCGGCTACCAACAGCGCCAGGGCAGCGATCGGCACCACGCTCCGGCGCAGGTTGTCCAGCAACTTGCCGCGCGAGAGCAGGCTGAGCCGGTTGCGCTCCCAACCCGAACCCGGGCGCGGTGTCCACGGCAACAACCACGGCAGCAGCTGCCAGTCGCCACGGATCCAGCGCGCACGGCGCTTGGCGTCGGCGGCGTAGCGCTCGGGATAGTCCTCGTACAGGCGCACATCACTGACCAGGCC
>NZ_JBFTOJ010000250.1:0-4156 GCF_056397905.1 Stenotrophomonas sp. 05L414_2 | reverse complement strand
CCTGACACATCCGTGCCAACCAAGGTTGGCACCCGCTAGAGCAGCGCGGTAGCGCCGGGCCATGCCCGGCGTTCTGGTAGGCATCGACCTTGGTCGACGCAGCATTGGCGCGCAACCCTGACACATCCGTGCCAACCAAGGTTGGCACCCGCTAGAGCAGCGCGGTAGCGCCGGGCCATCCCCGGCGTTCTGGTAGGCGTCGACCTTGGTCGACGCAGCATTGGCGCGCAACCCTGACACATCCGTGCCAACCAAGGTTGGCACCTACCAGAGCAACACGGTAGCGCCGGGCCATGCCCGGCGTTCTCATGTGTCAGGCGAAATGCTCGTATCCGCTCGGGCCGTCGTGGCCTTCGGTGTGCACGCCCTGCCCTTCCATGATGCGGCCGATGCGGGTAATCGGCACGTCCAGCGATTCGGCGACGTAGTGCAGCGCGTCGCGCTGGTCGGCGGCGGCGGTGAAGCACAGTTCGTAATCGTCGCCGCCGTGCAGCGCGCAGTCACGGGCGCCATCGCGGCCGAGCAGTTCGCGCAGTGCCGACGACATCGGCAATGCATCGGCGTCGACTTCGGCGCGTACGCCGCTGCGTGCGGCGATGTGGCCCAGGTCGGCCAGCAGGCCATCGGAGATGTCCACGGCGGCATGCGCGAATGCACGCAGGCGCAGGCCCAGGGTGACGCGCGGGGTGGGACGCAGCAGGCGCAGGCGCAGGGTTTCGTAGTCAGCCAGCAGGGTGGCGGCGGTGACGTTCAATGCGCCCTGCTGCCACAGGCGCAGCGCACCGGCAGCATCGCCGAGGGTGCCGCTGACCCAGATGTCATCGCCAATCTGTGCGCGATCACGACGCAGGGCCTGGCCGCGGGATACCTGGCCCATCGCGGTCACCGACAGCGACAGCGGGCCACGCGTGGTGTCACCGCCGATCAGGGCGATGTCGTGCTGGTCGGCCAGGGCGAAGAAACCATCGGCGAAGGCATCGATCCAGTCTTCGCTGGCCTCGGGCAGCGACAGCGCCAGCGTGCACCAGGCCGGGCGCGCGCCCATCGCGGCGAGGTCGGACAGGTTGACGGCCAGCGTCTTCCAGCCGATGTCGAACGCCGGGGTCTCGGCCGGGAAATGCACGCCGCTGTTGAGCGTGTCGGCGGTGACCACCAGTTGCTCGTTCGGGCGCGGCTGCAGCAGCGCGGCGTCATCGCCGATGCCGAGCACGATGTCGTCGCGCTCGACGGTGCGGGCGCGGATGCGGTCGATGAGGGCGAATTCGGCCAGGGACATGGGGCGCTCCCGCGTTTGTACGTGCCGCGCCGTGCGCGGTGGGCGGTAGTGCCGGCCGCAGGCCGGCAACCTCAGAATCCCTGCAGTTGCCGGCCAGCGGCCGGCATTACCACAGGTGGGTCAGTGACCCGATTCGACCTTGCGCCATTCCACGGCGGCACGATCCAGCACGCCGTTGACGTAGGTGTGGCCATGTTCGGAACCGAAGCGCTTGGCCGATTCGATGGCTTCGTTGATCACCACGCGGTACGGCACGTCCAAGCGGTAACGCAGTTCGTAACCGGCCAGGCGCAGCACGGCGCGTTCGATCGCGTCCACTTCGTCGATGCCACGGTCCAGGTACGGGCCGAAGGCTTCGTCGATGTCGCGACGGTTGTCGAGCACGCCATGCACCAGCGCTTCGAAGTACGCCAGGTCGGCGATTTCGCGGGCCTGTTCGTGGGCGAACTGGGCGATCAGCGACTGGCCGTTGCCGCCGGAGATCTGCCAGGCATAGATGGCCTGCACGGCACGACGGCGCGCGCGCGAGCGCAGCACCGGATCGATGCCATCGCGGCGGACGGGTTTACCGGAGGGCTTGCCCTGGGTGTTCTTGTTCATGGCAGCTGCTCCAGAAGGTTGACCATTTCCAATGCGGCGAGCGCGACTTCCTCGCCCTTGTTGCCGTGGCTGCCGCCTGCGCGGGCCTCGGCATCTTCCACGCGTTCCACGGCCAGCACGCCGTTCAGCACCGGCACGCCGAAGTCCAGCTGCACGCGCATCAGGCCTTCGGCACAGCGGTCGGCCACGTGTTCGTAGTGACGGGTGTCGCCACGGATCACGCAGCCCAGGGTGAGGATGGCGGCGTGTTCATGGGCGGCGGCCAGGCGCGCGGCGACCAGCGGCAGCTCCCAGGCACCCGGCACGCGGATCACGTCGATGTTGGCTTCGGCAATGCCGTTGCCGGCCAGGCTCTGGCGGGCGCCAGCAACCAGCACATCGGTGATGCGGGCGTTCCAGCGGCTGGCCAGGATGGCGAAGCGCGCCGATTCGGGAGTGCGAAGATCGCCTTCGTAGTGGCTCATATGCGGCTTGGGATTCGATTAAGGGGTAATTCTACCGTGGATGGGCCCCGGCCGTGGCTGGCGGGGGCCCGGGGCGTGCCGGCCAACGGTCGGCACCCACCAGCTGCAGTGGGCCGCCCCTTTGTGGGTGCCGACCGTTGGTCGGCACACCGAGCGGGTTACGGGGTGACCGTCTCCACCACTTCAAGGCCGTACCCGGCCAGTCCGATCTGGCGGCGGGGCGTGCCCAGCACGCGCAGCTTGCCCAGGCCCAGGTCGGACAGGATCTGCGCACCGGCACCGTTGCGGCGCCACTGGCCCACATCCTTGTCCTTGCCCGGCACCACCGGCGCCGGCTGCTGGCGCAGGCGGGCCAACAGCGCTTCGCCGTCGCGCGGGGCCGACAGCACCACCATCACGCCACTGCCTTCCGCGGCGATCGCGCGCAGGGCATCGGTGGCCGCCACGCCGAAGTCATCGCGGCGCCAGTGCAGCAGGTCGGCCAGCGGGTTTTCCACCTGCACGCGCACCAGGGTGGGCGTGTCCGCATCCGGGGTGCCGCGGACCAGGGCGAAATGCAGGTCGTGGGCGATGCGGTCGCGGTAGGTGACCAGCTTGAACGGGCCGAACTCGGTGTCGATATCACGCTCGTCCACGCGCTCGACGGTCTTTTCGGTGGCCAGGCGATAGGCGATCAGGTCGGCGATGGAGCCCATCTTCAGGCCGTGCTCGCGGGCGAACACTTCCAGCTCCGGGCGGCGCGCCATGCTGCCGTCCGGGTTGAGGATCTCCACCAGCACACCGGCCGGTTCCAGCCCGGCCAGCATGGCCAGGTCGACGCCGGCTTCGGTGTGGCCGGCGCGGGTCAGCACGCCACCGGGCTGGGCAATCAGCGGGAAGATGTGGCCCGGCTGGTGCAGGTCCGACGGCTTGRCATTGGGCTTCACCGCGGTGCGGATGGTGTGCGCGCGGTCGTGTGCCGAGATGCCGGTGGTCACGCCCTCGGCCGCTTCGATGCTGACGGTGAAGTTGGTCTGGAACTGCGCGGTATTGGCCTGCACCATCGGCGCCAGGCCGAGGTCGGCGGCGCGGGTGCGGGTGAGCGGCAGGCACACCAGGCCGCGGCCATGGGTGACCATGAAGTTGATGTCGCTGGCCTTGACCAGCTCGGCGGCCATGATCAGGTCGCCTTCGTTCTCGCGGTCTTCGTCATCGACGATGACGACCATGCGGCCGAGGCGGATGTCTTCCAGGATGTCGGGAATGGGGGCGAAGTTCATGCGCGGGCTCCTTCACCCAGCAACCGCTCGACATAACGAGCGACCAGGTCGATTTCCAGGTTCACCGCGCTGCCCACGCCGGTGGCGGAGAACGCGGTATTGRCCACGGTGTGCGGGATCAGCGCCACTTCAAAGCCTTCCTCGTCCACTTCGTTCACGGTGAGGCTGACGCCGTCCACGCAGATCGAGCCCTTCTTGGCGATGTAGCGGCGCAGGGCGGCCGGCGCGGCGAAACGCCAGCGCTGGGCACGCGCATCTTCATGGATGGACAGGACCTGGCCGAGGCCGTCGACGTGGCCGCTGACCAGATGGCCGCCAAGGCGGTCGGTCGGGCGCATGGCACGTTCGAGGTTGATGACCGCACCTTCGGCCAGTTGGCCGAGCGTGGTCAGGCCCAGGGTCTCGGTGGACGCATCGGCCTGGAAGCTGCCGGCGTCGAACGCGATGACGGTGAGGCAGACGCCGTTGATGGCGATGCTCTCGCCCATCTGCACGTTGTCGAACGGCAGGCTGCCGACGTTGAAGGTGAAGCGGACATCGCCGCCGATGGATTCGCG
>NZ_JBFTOJ010000249.1:0-4189 GCF_056397905.1 Stenotrophomonas sp. 05L414_2 | reverse complement strand
CGGCTGTTGTTGCTGGGGTCGTTGGGGATCACCACATCGGCCCCTTCACGCAGTTCGGCCAGCGACTTGATCTTGCGCGAGTAGGCACCGAACGGCTCGATGTGCACGCCCACCACCTTGGTCAGGTCGGTCTTGCGATCACGGTTGTAGGCGTCCAGGTACGGTTCGGTCTGGAAGTAGTTGGCATCCACCTGCTTCTGCACCAGCTGGTCGTTGGGCTGCACGTAGTCGTTGAACACGCGCACGTCCAGCTCCACGCCTTCCTGCTTGAGGATCGGCTTGACCACTTCCAGGATCTCGGCGTGCGGCACGGCGGTGGCGGCCACCACCAGCTTCTGCGAAGGCTCACCGGACTTGCCGCAGGCGGTCAGGGCCAGCGCAGCGGCGAACAGGGGCAGCAACAGGGTCTTCTTCATGGGCGCAATCGATCTCGGGGGAGGTGTCAGGATTTTTCGTAGTTGGTCAGGGCCAGTTCCAGCAGTGCCTTGGCCTGCTCGCGCAGCATCATCGGCTCGACGATCTCGGCATCGGACCCGTAATGCAACACGTCCATCAACAGTTCGCGCGACACGCTGTAGGGCACTTTCAATTCGTAGCGGCCATCGGCGAGGAAGCGTCCCTGCTGCTTGGAGTGCCAGTGCTCGTCGGCCACCCAGCGCGCGGCCTTGGCACTGAACAGGATGGTTGCCCAGCCCTTGGGCGCACCGGAGAAGATGCCGTAGCTGGCGCCGAGCTGCTCGTCCAGTTCGCTGTCGGCGACATCGCGGGCGGTGCTGTCGATCACCCGCGCCTTGTAGATGCGGTCCACCGCGAAGCTGCGCAGGGCCTCGCGATCATGGTCCCAGCCGTCCAGGTACCAGTTGTCGCGGTAATGGGTCAGCCGTTGCGGCGATACGGTGCGCTTGGTCGCTTCGTCGGTCGAGCGGGCGCGGTACTCAAAGCCCAGCTGCTTGCGCTCCAGCACCGCCGAGGCCACCGAACGGAAGCTGGCTTCATCGAACTTGCGGCCACGGTGCGGAATCACCCGCACCCGATCCACCGGCCAGCTGGAAACACCGGCCTGGGCGGCCAGCAGGCTCTCGATGCGCTGCTGCAGCGGCGCCAGCACCGAAGACAGCACGCCGCCGCCGGTACGGGCCAGCAGGTGCTGCGAGGCCAGCAGGGCGTGCAGCTCCTCCGAGCTCAGCCACAGGCCGGGCAGCTCGAAGCGGTCGCTCTCGTCGGCCAGGTAGCGGAAGCCGGCCTCGCCATCGCCCTCGATCGGCGCCATCAGCGCATCGCGCAGGAACGCCAGGTCGCGGTAGACGGTGGCCCGGGAGCAACCGAGCTTGTCCTGCAGGGTCGCCACCGTCACCGGATAGCGTGCGGACTTGAGCAGACGATGCAGGGCGGTGATGCGTTCGTATCGGTCCATGCCCCCGATTATGTCCGAGTCTCGGGCGTTGTGGCGGACGATTGGGCTATCGTGGGCGCCCCCTGCCCCGTGGAGCGCCCGATGCGCCGGTTGTCTGTCCTGCCCCTGCTGGCCTGCCTGCTGCTGGCCGCCTGCGACCGCGCACCGGCGCCCACCGACGCTGCGACGCCCGTCCCCGCTGCCGATCCGGCGCAGGCGGTGCTGTCTGCCAGCCAGCGCTTTGCCGCCCTGCGCAGCTTCCATGCCGAGCTGGAGGTGCTGGGCGCGCAGCAGCCGGTGCGTACCGCGATGGACTTCGTCGCCCCGGACCGGTTCCGGGTACAGACCCCTGCCGGACCACAGGTGATCATCGGCGACACCATGTTCCTGCAGGCCGACGATGCGATCCGCCAGGTGCCGACCCCGCCGGGGCTGCTGGAGCAATGGCGCAGCCCGCTGCCTGCCGATATCCCCGCACAGGCCCTGCAGGCCGAAGACCTGGGCGAGYAGACGCTGGACGGCGTCAGCACCCGCCACTACCGCCTGCGTGGCGCCACGGCCGGTGAGCGCCTGGAGTACTGGGTGGATGCGCAGGGCCTGCCGCGGCAGATCGTGCGCAGCGGCCACAACAACGGCAAGCCCTTCCAGCTGCGGCTGCGGTACTCGCGCTTCAACGATCCTGCCCTGCAGGTCGACCTGCCCTGAATGGGCCTGGCCGACAACGCCTGCTGAAGCAGGCGGGACGGGCGATTCGGACGGTCATCACGCTTCCAGTATCATCACCGGCTGCCAACCGCTTCGGAGAAGCCTCGATGTCCCTGCGCGTGTCCCTGCTGGTCCCCTTGCTGCTCTGCGCCCCGCTGGCGTATGCGCAGGATGCCTCCGAACTGGCGGCGATGTCCTCGCCGTGGAGCGGCAGTGGTGGCGAACTCGGCTTCGCGTCGGCACGTGGCAACAGCAGCACCGAGAGCTTCAACGGCCGCCTGCGCCTGCGCTACACCGATGGCGACTGGGTGCACAGCATGGACCTGTTCGGCCTGCGCTCCAGCTCCAAGGTGACCGAAACCAGCGACGACGGCACCACCACGCGCCGCAACAACACCACCGCCAACCGCTACACCGGCAGTGCAGGCAGCGCGCTGCAGCTGGGCGAACATCGCCAGCTGACGGCCACGGTACGTACCGAGCGTGATGACTTCGCCACCTACGACCGGCAGAGCTCGTTCGGTCTGGGTTACGGCACCCGGCTGTGGAACACCGAGCGTTTCTCGTTCGATGCGCAGATCGGCCCCGGTGTGCGCCGCACCCACAGCACCGAGGACGACCGCACCCGCACCGGCCTGATCGGTCGCGGCCTGTTCGACCTGAAGTACTCGCTGACCGACAACACCGACCTGATCAACACGCTGCTGGTCGAATCGGGTTCGTACAACACCTTCGGCCAGAACGATTTTGGTGTCTCGGTGAGCATGAACGAGCACCTGGCGCTGAAGGCCGGCTGGCAGGCGCGTTACAACAGCGACGTCGCCGAGGACAAGCGCAAGACCGATACGCTGACCACGATGAACGTGGTCTACAAGTTCAAATAAGCGAAACGGGCGCCTGGCGCCCGTTCTGCTTTTGGTAGTGCCGGCCGCTGGCCGGCATTACCTGCGGTGGCTCAGACGTTCAACAGCTCGCCAGCACCCGCATCCAGCAGCATCTTCGCCACGCGCTGGCCCAGCACTTCCGGGTCGCTGGCCGGGCCCACGGCGTCGGCACGCACCGCGCGGCCGTCACTGGCGCTGCCGACCAGCCCCTGCAGGTGCAGGTCCTGGCCCTGCCACTGCGCGATCGCCGCCACCGGCACATGGCAGCTGCCATGCAGCGCGCGGTTCATCGCCCGCTCCGCTTCTACACAGGCGCGCGTGGCGGCGTCATCCAGGCCTGCAAACAGCGCCATCAGCGCGGCATTGCCGCCATCGCACTCCACCGCCACCGCGCCCTGCGCCGGCGCCGGCAACCACTGCGGCGGCTGCAGGCGGGCGACGATGCGATTGCCCAGGCCCAGCCGTTCCAGCCCGGCCACGGCCAGCACGATGGCGTCGTAGCCGCCGTTGTCGAGCTTGGCCAGACGGGTGTTGACGTTGCCGCGCAGGTCCAGCAGCTCCAGGTCCGGGCGCAGCGCACGCAGCTGGGCCTGGCGGCGCAGTGACGAGGTACCGACGCGCGCACCGATCGGCAGTGCATCCAGCGAGGCATACAGGTTGGAGACGAAACCATCGGCCGGATCGTGGCGGGTCAGCATTGCCGGCAGCGCGAACGGCGCATCCAGTTCCATCGGCACATCCTTCAACGAGTGCACCGCGCAGTCGGCCTCGCCACGCAGCATGGCCAGCTCCAGTTCCTTGAGGAACAGGCCCTTGCCACCGATGGCCGCCAGCGAGCGGTCAAGCACTTCATCGCCGCGGGTGCTCATCGGCACCAGTTCCACGTGCAGATCGGGATGTGCCTGGCGCAGGCGGTCGGCGACGTGTTCGCTCTGCCAGAGGGCGAGCGGGCTCTTGCGGGTGGCGATGCGGACGGTTTCCATCCTTTCATTATCGCGCCTATCGGCGGGATACGGCCAACGGCGGAGCCCCTCGTGGCTGGTGTGGTCGTGCAAGCAACAGCTGTGCTTGGCCGGGCGGGGTGGGCTGCGCGGGGGACGCCGTAAACCCATCCCTGGGGGCTTGGCCGCGGCATCCATGCCGCGGACACCCCCACGCAGTCCACCCCGCCCAGCCTCTGACGGTTTCCGTGTGCGTCAGCCACGGA
>NZ_JBFTOJ010000248.1:0-4260 GCF_056397905.1 Stenotrophomonas sp. 05L414_2 | reverse complement strand
GGGGCAGATGGCGGGGGCGTGAGCGCCATGGATGGCGCGACCGAGCTTACATGGACGTACTTGCAGCGTCCCCCGCCATCTGTCCCCTCCCCGCCATCCCACGAAATGCAGGCTTTTGCTTTTGGTGTTGCTGTTGCTGTTGAGGTTGCCGGCCAGCGGCCGGCACTACCGTGGGTGCAGGGCGCAGCCCTGCCGAACACCCCCGCCTACATTCTGCTTACGAACGACTGACATTGTGCTCATGGTGCATGGGCCACGCTGTAGCTCGGTGTTTACAGCGAGGATGCATGGTGGTCTGGCAACAGCTGCAGCAGTACCTGTGGCCGATCGGCAGCGCCCTGGTGGTTGGCGGCCTGGGGGCTTGGGCCGTACTGGCCCTGTACCGTCGCCTTCGCGGGCGTGACCGGCGCCGTGCGCGCATTGGCCGGGTGATCGGACCGCCGCTGGCTCTTGCACTGCCCGTGCTGTTGCTGGTTCCGGCGCTGCAGACCACGCCATTGCCGGAACACACGCTCGATCAACTGCTGCGCGTGCTGCACATCGCCCTGACTGCCTGCTTCATCTGGTTGCTGGTGCGCGGCGTTGCGGCGGGTGAGCGGGCGATCCTGCGCAGCCACCCGATCGATGTGTCGGACAACCTTGAAGCGCGCCGCATCCAGACCCAGACGCGAGTGCTCAGCCGCGTGCTGATGGGCGGCATCATCGTGCTCGGTGCTTCGCTGGTGCTGCTGACCTTCCCGATGGTGCAGAAGATCGGCACCGCACTGTTGGSGTCGGCGGGCCTGATCGGCCTGGTGGCGGGTATCGCCGCCAAACCGGTGTTCGGCAATCTGATCGCGGGCCTGCAGATTGCGGTGACCCAGCCGATCCGGCTCGATGATGTGGTGATCGTCGAGGGCGAATGGGGGCGCATCGAAGAGATCGGCAGCAGCTACGTGGTGGTGCGCATCTGGGATGAGCGGCGGATGGTGGTGCCGTTGACCTGGTTCATCGAGCACCCGTTCCAGAACTGGACACGACGCAGTGCCGACCTGCTGGGTACGGCCTTTCTGTGGCTGGACTACCGTGCGCCGATCGCGGCGATACGTGCCGAGCTGGAACGCATCTGCCAGGGCCAGCCGCTGTGGGATGGACGGGTGTGCGTGACGCAGGTGACCGAGACCAGCGAGYGCGCGATCCAGGTGCGGCTGCTGGTCAGCGCGCGCAGTTCCGGTGATGCATTCGACCTGCGCTGCCTGGTGCGCGAACGCATGCTGGATTTCCTCGCACGCGAACATCCGCAATCGTTGCCGCAGGTGCGCGCGCGCCTGCAGCGGGACGATGAGCTGGATATGCCGCGGATGCGGCGTGCAGGCAGCGCCGATGTGCGTTCACCCGGTGCGGAGGATGGTGAGGCGGCCATCGCGCCGGCGGAGCCGCGCCCGGAATGGTAGCGCCGGGCCATGCCCGGCGGATTGCAGAGTGCCGCTGCGCTCGCCGGCACGGCCCGGCGCTACCATCCATTGGGTCAGGGGTCGCCGGATTCGATCAAGGTATCGGTATCGAAGTGCGGTGGGCGCCGGGCGCGCGTGCGCTGCTCATACGCGTAGGCCATCTCGATCAACTTCGGCTCGCTCCAGGCCGTGCCCATGAACAACAGCCCCGCAGGCAGGCCATCGATCTGGCCCATCGGCACGCTCAGGCTGGGGTAGCCGGCGACGGCGGCGACGCTGTAGCTCTCGCCGGGGAAGTCATCGCCGGTGCTGCGCAGGGGCCAGGCCACACCGGTCGTCGGTGCGACCAGCGCATCCAGCTTCTGCGATGCCAGCACGGCGTCGATGCCTTCCGGGCCCGCCAGTCGCCGCGCATCGCTGCGCGCGCGGATGTAGACGGGATCGCCCAGGCCTGGAGTCGCCTGGGCTTCCTGCAGCAGCTCCTGGCCGAACAGGCCCAGTTCCTGGCCTTTGTGCGCCTCGTTGAAGGCGATCAGCCCGGCCAGGCTGCGCAGTGGCGCCTGGTAGGTGTTGAGGTAGCGCTCCAGACCCGCCTTGAATTCGTACAGCAGGACGATGCGCTCGGCATCGGCCCAGGCRCCCTGGTTGGGTAATTCCACCGGTACCACCACGGCGCCGGCTCGGCGCAGTTCAGCGACAGCCTGTTCAACCAGCGGTGGCATCCCGCGATATTTCAGCAATGGTGTCTGCAGCAGGCCGATGCGCTTGCCGCGCAGGCCCTGCGGATCCAGCCGTGCGGTGTAGTCGTAGACTGCGCGGCCGGGCATGGTCGCAGTGGCGGGATCGGCGTCATCGCGGCCAGCGATGGCGGTCAGCACGGCGGCGGCGTCGGCGACGCTGCGGGTCATCGGGCCCGCGGTGTCCTGGCTGAAGGAGATCGGGATGATGCCTTCGCGGCTGACCAGGCCGACGGTCGGTTTCAGGCCGACCACGCCGTTGATCGCTGCGGGGCAGACGATGCTGCCATCGGTTTCAGTGCCGATGGCCACGCTGGCCAGGTTGGCGGCCACGGCCACCGCGCTGCCGCTGCTGGAGCCGCAGGGTGAATGACTGAGGCGGTAGGGATTGCGGGTCTGGCCGCCGCGCGCGCTCCAGCCGGAGATGGAGTCGTTGCCGCGGAAGTTGGCCCACTCGCTGAGGTTGGTCTTGCCCAGCACCACTGCGCCCGCTTCGCGCAGGCGGCGGACTAGGTAGGCATCGCCAGGGCGGAAGCCCTGCAGGGCCAGCGAGCCGGCACTGGTGGCCATCGGTGCGGCGTTGATGTTGTCCTTCAGCAGGATCGGGATGCCATGCAGGGGGCCGCGCAGGCGGCCGGCACGGCGCTCCTGGTCGCGCTGTGCGGCTTCCTTGAGGGCATCGGGGTTGAGTTCGATCACCGCGCGCAGGCGTGGCCCGGTGCGGTCCAGGGCGGCGATGCGCTTGAGGTAGGCGCCGGTCAGGGTGACGCTGTCGAGCTCACCGGCGACCATCCGCGCCTGCAGGTCGGAGACTTCGGTCTCGGCGTAGGGGAAAGGCATAGAACTGTTGCCGGGTTCACCGGCATGCGCGGTGGACGCGGCCGGGCTGCAGCCAGCAGCGAGCCCCGCAGGCAACGCGGTGATCAGGAAGGACAGGAGGGGCGGCAAGGACAGGCGCATGGGGCAGCTTCGACGGCTCCGATCCCCAGTGTAGCGGCTGCTCAGCGACGGCGCTTGCGCAGGTCGCGCGCCAGCACGTAGACGACGATCAGGTTGATCGCCAGCACCGTCCACGAGGCCCAGCCGGGATGGCGGACGATCGCGTAGATGTCGAAGGGCAGATAGATGGAGGCGGTCAGGCAGCCCAGCCAGGAAGCCCATGCCTTGGCTTTCCAGAGGCCCCAGGCCTCGACCAGGTGCAGCAGGCCGTAGCCGATCATCGCCGCCGCAGCCAGGTGCACCGCGTCGGGACTGATTGCATTCAACAGCGAGGGCAGGGTGCCGTGATCCGGGTCCAGGCTGAAACGCCGGATCAGGGCATTGACGCCGTCGCGAAGCGGCTGCGGGCCGAGGATTTCCAGCCCGGTGGCCGCCAACAACGCCAGCATCGCCTTGCTCGCTTCGAGCAAGGCGATGACATGGAGGCCCGGATGCCGGTGTGGATCCGGGTTGTAGCCGTTCTGGCTCACGGTTCGCTGGATCAGCCGCCGCGCGAGTTCTTCTTGCGGTCGCTTTCGGTCAGGAACTTCTTGCGCAGACGGATCTCCTTCGGGGTGATCTCGACCAGCTCGTCGTCTTCGATGAAGTCCAGGGCCTGTTCCAGCGAGTACTTGATCGCCGGGGTCAGCTGGATCGCATCGTCCTTGCCCGAAGCGCGCATGTTGGTCAGCGGCTTGGTCTTGATCGCGTTGACGGTCAGGTCGTTGTCCTTGGAGTGGATGCCGACCAGCTGACCTTCATACACGTTGTCGCCTTCAGCAGCGAACAGCTTGCCGCGTTCCTGCAGCGGGCCCAGCGAGTACGCGGGGGTGGTGCCCGGCGCATTGGCGATCATCACACCGTTGATGCGCTTGGCGATGGCGCCCTGTTCCTTCGGACCGTAATGGTCGAACACGTGGAACAGCAGGCCCGAGCCCTGGGTGAGGGTCTTGAACTCGTTCTGGAAGCCGATCAGGCCACGGGCCGGGATCTGGTATTCCAGGCGGACACGGCCCTTGCCGTCCGATTCCATGTTCTTCAGCTGGCCCTTGCGGGTGCCCAGCTTTTCCATCACGCCGCCCTGGTGGACTTCTTCGATGTCCACCACCAGC
>NZ_JBFTOJ010000247.1:0-4360 GCF_056397905.1 Stenotrophomonas sp. 05L414_2 | reverse complement strand
GTATCGACCAGCGCGGTGGCGATGATGGTCAGGCTGCCACCTTCTTCCACGTTGCGCGCSGCACCGAAGAAGCGCTTSGGSCGMTGCAGGGCGTTGGCRTCSACACCRCCGGTCAGCACCTTGCCSGAGSWSGGCACSACGKTGTTGTAGGCACGSGCCAGGCGGGTGATSGAGTCSAGCAGGATCACCACGTCCTTCTTGTGYTCGACCAGRCGCTTGGCMYKCTCGATGACCATTTCGGCSACCKGCACGTGGCGCGCGGCCGGTTCGTCGAAGGTCGAGCTGATGACCTCGCCGCGCACGGTGCGCTGCATTTCGGTCACTTCTTCCGGGCGCTCGTCGATCAGCAGCACGATCAGGTGCACGTCCGGATGGTTGGTGGTGATGGCCGTGGCCACCTGCTGCATCATCATCGTCTTGCCGGCCTTCGGCTGGGACACGATGAGCGAGCGCTGGCCCTTGCCCTGCGGCGCCATCAGGTCGAGGATGCGGCCGGTGATGTCTTCCGACGAACCATTGCCGCGCTCCAGGGTGAAACGGCGACGCGGGAACAGGGGGGTCAGGTTCTCGAACAGCACCTTGTTCTTCGACGCTTCCAGCGGCTCACCGTTGATGGTGTCCACGATCGACAGCGCGAAGTAGCGCTCGCCGTCCTTCGGGAAGCGGATGCGGCCGGACAGGTGGTCGCCGGTACGCAGGTTGAAGCGGCGGATCTGGCTGGGCGAAATGTAGGTGTCGTCCGGGCCGGCCAGGTAGCTGGCCTCGGCCGCGCGCAGGAAGCCGAAGCCGTCCGGCAGGATTTCCAGCACGCCGTCGGCGGCAACGCCGTCGCCGTGGCGGGTCAGCACCTTCAGCAGCGCGAAGATCACGTCCTGCTTGCGGGCACGGGCCACGCCTTCGGAAATCTGCAGCTGCTCGGCGATCTCCAGCAGCTTCTGGGCCGGCATGCGCTTGAGGTCGCTCAGCGAATAGACCGGGAAGCCTTCGGGGACGTTGGCGTGCGGACGCGGTACGAACGGCTGCTGTTCGCCGTTGTCGTTGGGCATGCCGTCGTCGCGGAAGCGACCGCCGTTGCCACCACCGCCACCACCACCGCCACCATTGCGATCACGGTCGCGGCGGTTGCGGAAACGGTCACGGCGGTTGCCTTGGCCTTGCTGGCCCTGCTGGCCGCCCTGGTTGTAGGGGCTCTGGTTCTGGCCACCGCCCTGGTTGTTCTGCTGCGACTGCCGCGGCTGGCCGGATTCGCGGCCCTCGCCACCTTCGCCGCCGCCACTGCTGGCAGGGGCCTCGGCGGCGGGTGCGCTCGGCGCGGAAGGCGCTGCGGCCGGTGCCGGCGCCTCGGGCGCGGCTGCCAGCGGCAGGGCAGGCTGCGCAGGGGCGGCGCTGGTTTCGGCGGCGGCCGGAGCGGCAGCCTTGGTTACGCGGGCTTTGCGCACGCGCTTTTCGGCGGGCGCATCAGCGCTACCGGTTTCGGGAGTGTTATCGGACAAGAGCGTTATTCCTCGCTTGAAGGTGCGAGCGCCCGGCTGGGGCGGCGAACATTGGGAATGGGTCTGGAAGAAACTGCGTCCAGAAGATGCGGCACGCGAACGCGGCCGGATGTGCCGACACTATCATCGGCCCGCGGCGCCACGCAAGGGTCGCCGGATACGGTATTCAGTCAGGCGCCGGGGCGCCTGCCCGGCAGCCGTCGAAAACGGCTGCCGGAAAGCGCGGGATCAGGCCAGGGCCTTGTCCAGCAGGCCGGCCAGCTGGGCCTTGCCAACGGCACCGATCTGCTCGCCCACCTTCTCGCCGTCCTTGAAGACGACCAGGTAGGGAATCGAACGCACGTGGTACTTGGCGGCCAGGGCGCGGTTGTTGTCCACGTTGACCTTGGCGATCTTGGCGCGGCCCTGGTAGGCATCGGCCAGTTCATCCAGCGCCGGGGCGATCATCTTGCACGGGCCACACCACTCGGCCCAGAAATCGACCAGCACCGGTTCCTTGGAATTCAGTACGGCGCTATCAAAGTCGGCATCGCCGACGTGTACAACCTTGTCGCTCATCTTGGTTTCTCGTCTTGGATTGCACCCGGCCAGGCCGGAGGTGGGTGAACTGGGCCATGCCCGGTGGCGTGACCCTCGTCGTTGCCTCGCGGCGGACTGCCACGGTGCGTTCGGCGGGATGCCTGGACGCTCACGGCCGGCAGTGTACCCCTATCGCAGGGCAGGGACAGATGCTGGCTGGAACCCAGCGTATCGTGATCGATGCTGAGCCCGGTATGTGTCCGATGTCACTGTCCATGGCTGAAATGGGGGTGCTGGCGCGGTAGGCCATGGGAGCCCGCGCCGCTGTTCAAGCGCGGTACTGCGGGGTGAAGAGGTGCGTCTCCGTAAGCGGTGAGACGCCCGATTCCGGTTTGCTGGCCCGAGTGCGGTAAACTGGGGCATTGTGCGGCGCGCGGACCCGAGGGGTCCCGGCCAGCCCGACCCGCCGCAGGGGCCGCAGTTTGCGACGGAGCCCCAGACAGATTTCAGTGCCGCCGCCCGCAGGCGCGTGGCCATACCAAGACGGACACATGAGCGACAAACCGCTGACCGATTTGACTTTTTCCTCCTTTGATCTGCATCCGGCCCTGCAGGCCGGTCTTGAAGGAGCCGGATTCACCCGCTGCACGCCCATCCAGGCGCTGACCCTGCCGGTCGCGCTGCCCGGTGGCGACGTCGCCGGCCAGGCCCAGACGGGCACCGGCAAGACGCTGGCCTTCCTGGTCGCTGTCGTGAACCGCCTGCTGACCCGCCCGGCACTGGCCGATCGCAAGCCGGAAGACCCGCGCGCGCTGATCCTGGCCCCCACCCGCGAACTGGCCATCCAGATCCACAAGGATGCGGTCAAGTTCGGTTCGGACCTGGGTTTGCGTTTCGCGCTGGTCTACGGCGGCGTTGACTACGACAAGCAGCGCGAGATCCTGCAGCAGGGCGTGGACGTGATCATCGCCACCCCGGGCCGCCTGATCGACTACGTCAAGCAGCACAAGGTGGTGTCGCTGCACGCCTGCGAGATCTGCGTGCTGGACGAAGCCGACCGCATGTTCGACCTGGGCTTCATCAAGGACATCCGCTTCCTGCTGCGCCGCATGCCCGAGCGCTCCACCCGGCAGACCCTGCTGTTCAGCGCCACCCTGAGCCACCGCGTGCTCGAGCTGGCCTATGAGCACATGAACGAGCCGCAGAAGCTGGTGGTCGAAGCCGAGACCATCACCGCCGCGCGCGTGCGCCAGCGCATCTACTTCCCGGCCGACGAAGAGAAGATCCCGTTGCTGCTGGGCCTGCTGTCGCGCAGCGAAGGCGCGCGCACCATGGTCTTCGTCAACACCAAGGTGTTCGTCGAGCGCGTGGCCCGTTCGCTGGAGCGTTCCGGCTACCGCGTCGGCGTGCTGTCCGGTGACGTGCCGCAGAAGAAGCGCGAGAGCCTGCTCAACCGCTTCCAGAAGGGCCAGCTGGAAATCCTGGTGGCCACCGACGTGGCCGCCCGCGGCCTGCATATCGACGGCATCAAGTACGTCTACAACTACGACCTGCCGTTCGACGCCGAAGACTACGTGCACCGCATCGGCCGTACCGCCCGCCTGGGCGAGGAAGGCGATGCCATCAGCTTCGCCTGCGAGCGCTATGCGATGGGCCTGCCGGATATCGAGGCCTACATCGAACAGAAGATCCCGGTCGAAGCGGTCACCAGCGAGATCCTGACGTCGCTGCCGCGCCCTGAGCGTGCCGCCCCGGCACCGGGCGAGGAAGGCGACGAGAACGAAAGCGTCGGCCAGATCTTCCGCGAAGCACGCGAAGCGCGCGCCGCCGAGGAAGAGCGTCGTGGCGGCGGCCGTAGTGGCGGTCGTTCCGGCAGTGGTGCTGGCGCTGGGCGTGGTGGCCGCGATGGCGAGCGCAGCGGCGAACGCCGTCCGCGTGGCCCGCGCAAGCCGCGTGTGGAAGGTGAGCAGGTTGCTGCCGCCGCAGTCGAGGGTGCAGTGACCGCTGAAGCTGCTGCCGTGCAGGCCCCGCGTCCGCCGCGCGCTGAAGCTGCGCCGGAAGTTGCGGTGGACGGCGAGCGCAAGCCGCGCAAGCGCCGTCGTCGTCGCCACGGCCGTCCGGTCGAGGGCGCCGAAGGTGTGGCAAGCAACGCCGGCAACGGCGCCAGCCCGGTTACCCCGGTGCAGGTGGTGGCCAAGCCGGTGCGTACCAGCGCCGATGCCGGCGACTCGTTCCTGACCCGTATCGGCCGCAAGATCCGCCGGATGCTGTCCGGCAATTAAGCCGGAAGCGCCGGGCCATGCCCGGCGAGCGCAGCGGCCTCCGTCCGGGGCCGCGATGCCGGAAGG
>NZ_JBFTOJ010000246.1:0-7015 GCF_056397905.1 Stenotrophomonas sp. 05L414_2 | reverse complement strand
CGGTTGCGGGGGACGCCGTAAACCCCCAGACCGGCCCAGCCGCTGGCGGCTGTGCGTTCGGGCGCTTGCGAAGCAGTGCTTCGCAAGCAAAGCGCCCTCACCCTTGGGGGCTTGTCCGCGGAATCCATGCCGCGGACACCCCCGCAACCGGACCCACCCCGCCTTCGACAGGTTCCGGCTGCTGTTGGTGCGTGTCGACTTCCTGCTGCTGTTGGTAGGTGTCGACCTTGGTCGACACTGTAGATCCACGCCATGCGTGGATAACGGAAACCGGATGCTTCATGAAATGAAAAAGCCCGCCGGAATCCGGCGGGCTTTTTGTTTCCAGCGTCAGATCCTTTTCCCACAGGTAAAGGGCTCTGACCGCAAGGCTCCTGGCATCAGGTCCAGCCGAGCAGCTCGAACAGCTTCAGGATCAGGTAGGCGCAGCCGCCTGCCGCCGGGATGGTCAGGATCCAGGCCCAGACGATGCGTTCGATCACGCCCAGGCGCAGCGAACGCGGGTTCTTGGCGAAGCCTACGCCCATGATCGCGGTGGAGATGCTGTGGGTGGTCGATACCGGCATGCCGAAGTGCGCCGCCAGGGTCAGCACGGTGGCCGAGCTGGTTTCCGCGGCGAAGCCGTGGATCGGGTGCAGCTTGACCATCTTGTGGCCCAGGGTCTTGATGATCTTCCAGCCGCCCGAGGCGGTACCGGCGGCCATCACCACCGCACAGGTCAGCACGATCCACATGGCGATGCCGTCGCCAGCGTGCGCGTCCGGATGCATGAAGGCCAGCCACGACGGCAGGTCGTTCAACGCGCCGGTCGCCTCGGCACCGATCAGGGTCATCGCGATGATGCCCATGGTCTTCTGCGCATCGTTGTGGCCGTGGGCAAAGCCCATGTAGGCCGCCGAAGCGATCTGCGCCTTGCCGAAGAACGCATTGACGATGCGCGGACGTGCCAGCCGGCCGATCGCGCCGCCGATCTTGGCCAGGCCTGCGATCAGCGCCCACAACAGCACCATCACTGCGATGCCGAGCAGGAAGCCGGCGATCGGCGAGGTGATCATCGGCACGAACACCTTCCACAGCAGGCCCTTGTTCTGCGCCCAGCTGCCAAGCCGTTCGGACCAGATCAGCGCGTCCCAGTTGTTGTGGGCCGCAGCCAGGCCGGCGCCGCACAGGCCACCGATCAACGCGTGCGAGGACGAGGACGGCAGGCCCTTCCACCAGGTGATCAGGTTCCAGATGATGCCGCCSAGCAGCGCGCACAGGATCACCTGCGGGGTCACGTCGACCACGTTGGTGTTGAGCAGGCCCGACGCGATGGTCAGTGCGACCGCGGTGCCGGTCAGGGCACCGATGAGGTTCATGAAGGCGGCAAGCATCACCGCCCAACCGGGCGACAGTACTTTGGTTGCCACCACGGTAGCGATGGAGTTGGCGGTATCGTGGAAGCCGTTGATGAACTCGAAGACGAGCGCGGCCAGGATCACCACCAGGACTAGGGTGAGCATCGGTACCGGCCCGTCAGCTGTTCTTCAACACGATCTGGTACGCCACCACACCGGCCTCGCGGCAGCGGTCGATGGCCTTTTCCAGGATCTCGAAGAATTCCTTGAGCAGGAACATCTGCAGGTTGTCCAGGCGACCGGAGTAGATGTCGCGGTACAGCTCGAGCATCAGACGGTCGGCCTCGTTTTCCAGCGAGCGCAGGCGCTCGTTGAGCGCGGTCATCCGGTCCAGGTTCATGTGGCGCAGGTCGGCGACCATCTCCACCACCACGCCAGCGGCCTGCTCCAGCATCGCCGCGCGCGGCGCGAAGTCGATGTGTTCCAGGTGGGTGGTGGCCAGCGAATAGCGATCGGCGAACTTCTCGATCTGCTTGGGAATCTTGTAGAGGGCCGAGCCCAGCGCTTCGATGTCTTCGCGCTCGATCGGGGTCATGAAGCTGTCCACCAGCGCCTGGCTGATCTTGTCCGAGGCCGCGCGTTCGCGCAGACGGGCCAGCTTGAAGGCATCCAGGGCGGGCTGGCGATCGGCGTCGCGCAGCATCGAATGCAGTGCCTTGGCGGCATCGGAAGCCGCGACGGCAGCCTCATCGAGCAGGGTGTAGAACTGTTTGCCGGAACCGAAAATGGTCTGCAGAGAGAACATTGAGAAACCTGTCAGCCGTCGCGGGAAGGACGGCACCAGTGCGAATTATGACGGCTAGATGACCATCACGGGTATCCCTGCCCCTTTCCGGGGGTCGGGACGCCCAAAACTGAACAGGCATTTGCCACCCAGCCACGGCCCTTTGCTAAGATGCCAGCGCGCCTTCGGGCGCACCTTATGGACGACGACCCTTATCCCCCAGCGCCGCGCCGGACCCCGTTCCTGAGCGCCTGCCGCCATCGCAAGCACCCGCCCTCCCTGCCACCAACCGGGGACGATGCCCGTGTTTGAAATGATCCTGATTGTTTTCGCGCTTGTTCTGCTGAACGGCTTCTTTGCCATGTCCGAGATGTCGGTCATGACCTCGCGCAAGAGCCGGCTGAAGCAGCTGGCCGGCACCTCCAAGCGCGCGGCCAAGGCCCTGGAGCTGTCGGAGAAGCCGGAAGCCTTCCTGTCCACCGTCCAGATCGGCATCACCGTGATCGGCGTGCTGACCGGCTTCCTCGGCGGCGAGGCACTGGGTGAAGCCATCGGCGGCTGGATCCAGGGGCTGATGCCGGGCTTCGCCTACGCCGGCGGCATCGGCAAGGCCCTTGCGGTCACCTTCATCACCTTCATCACGCTGATCTTCGGCGAACTGGTGCCCAAGCGCCTGGCCCTGACCCGCTCGGAGGACATCGCCGGCCTGGTGGCGCTGCCGATGAGCTGGCTGGCCAAGCTGGCCTTCCCCTTCGTCTGGCTGCTGTCCAAGACCACCCAGCTGGTGCTGCGCCTGTTCGGCCTGGGCAAGGACGAGGTCGCGTCGGTGACCGAAGAGGAGATCCGCATGCTGGTGGCCGAGAGCCACGAGGCCGGCGTGATCGACAGCCACGAGCGCGACATGATGAACCGCGTGATGCGCCTGGGCGACCGTACCGCCGACAGCCTGATGACCCCGCGCAACCGGATCGCCTGGCTGGATACGCTGGGTGGCCTGGACAAGAACCTGGAGATCATGGCCGAGCACGAGTTCTCGCGGTACCCGGTGTACCGCGACAACGACATGGACGTGGTCGGCGTGCTTGAGCTGAAATCGCTGGCCACGCGGATGGCACGCGGCGACAACGCGCTGTTCCAGACGTTGCGCGAACCGCTGTACGTCTCCGAATCCACCCATGCGATGAAGCTGCTGGAGATCTTCCGCGAAGAACAGCAGTCGATGGCGCTGGTGGTGGACGAGTACGGCGAGATCCAGGGCCTGGTAACCATCAGCGATTTGATGGGCGCGGTGGTCGGCCGCCTGCAGGCAACGGAAAATGCCGACGAGGACGCGCTGGTGGTGACCCGTGAGGACGGCTCGCTGCTGGTGGACGGCTCGCTGCCGATCGAGGACCTGCGCGAGCTGATCGGCAGCAACGACCTGCCCGACGCCGAGGATGGCGATTACTACACCCTGGCCGGCATGTGCATCCACTTCTTCGGCCGCATCCCGCACGCGGGCGAGTACTTCGACTGGGCCGGCTGGCGCTTCGAGGTGGTCGATCTGGACGGTGCGCGCGTGGACAAACTGCTGCTTCGCACCCTGTCCGACGAGCAGGCCGATGAGCTCACCGCCTGACGCCGGCCCCGGCGCTGCATCGCCGGAGTACCGCAACGAGGGCATCCGGACCCTGCTGGCGATGTTCGCCTTCGGTGACCCGGCCCAGCACATGAAGCTGGGGCAGATCCTGCAGGATCTGCAGCAGAGTGCCTTTGGTGTATTCCTGTTCGTCGCCATCCTGCCGGCCTTCATCCCCATCCCGGGGCTGGGCGGCGCAGTCAGCGGTCCGTTGGTGATCCTGATCGGCCTGCAGATGCTGTTCTGCATGCGCCGGCCCTGGCTGCCCGGCTTCATTGCCCGTCGCGGGCCGAAGCGCGGCACCATGCACCGGTTCCTGGATCGCATCGATGGTGCCCTGCGCCGCCTCGACCGCATGCTCAAGCCGCGCATGCCGCAACTGCTGACCCCGGCTCCCGCCCACGCCTTCAGCGGCCTGCTGCTGGTGCTGCTGGGCCTGCTGCTGTCGCTGCCGATTCCGTTCACCAACTATCTGTTCGGCTTCCAGTTGCTGCTGTTCGCGCTGGCCCTGCTTGAACGCGACGGCGCGCTGATGTTGTTCAACTGGGTGGCTGCGCTGGTGGCGATCGCTTTCTTCGGCTTCGCCATGCCCGGCGGGTTGCTGCAATCAACGCAGATCGATGAATCCGTTGTCGCCCAACCGTGCCGGCTCATCCTGCACCGCCGACAACACGAAACTCAACGCCGAGCCGAGCAGGGTGCCCGGTCCGTCCCAGTACTCGGCGGTCTCTGCACGCACGTGGATCAAGCGCAGGCTCGGGTCATCCGGGCCGCCCGGGAAGAACAGCTTCATCGCCGGCGACCACAGCTCTTCGACCTTCGCGCGGTCATCGATGATCCGTGCCACGCCGGCTACCGACACATAGGTATTCTTCGATGGCGAGGCATAGGCCACGTTGACCCGCGGGTCGAGCGCGATCTCGGCCACCTTCGGGCTGTCGGCCGCAGTGGCGAACCACAGGTCGCCATCGAAGGCGACCTGCTGGGTGCCGAGCGGACGGCTGTAGAGGCGTCCATCGACACCACGGGTGGTGAACATCGCCACCTCCACGTCCTTGATCAGTTCAGCCAGCTGGGCAATGTGCTCGGTACGCGATTCGTCCATGGGGGACTCCGGAAGTGGGAGTCCCCATCAGACGCGTCCGCACCGCAAATTGCCGTGACGCAATTGTTCAGCCCGCGTGGCGGGCATGCCAGGCGTGCATTGCCAGCTCGAACGAGCGAAGACGCGCGCGGTGGTCGTACAGGTTGGCGGTAAGCATCAGTTCGTCGGGCTGATGGCGTTCGACGAACGCCGCAATGCCATCGGCGACCTGCTGCGGATCACCCAGCACGGTGCACGCCAGCGCCCGCTCCACGCCGAGCTTCTCGTGGGGTTCCCAGAACGCTTCGATGTCATCGATCGGCGCCGGAATCTTGCCCGGACGGCCGCGACGCAGGTTGACGAAGCTCTGCTGCTGGCTGGTGAACAACCGCCGCGATTCGGCCTCGCTGTCACTGGCCACCACGTTCAACGCCAGCATCGCGTGCGGCTGCTTGAGCATGGCCGACGGGCGGAATTCGCGGCGATACACCGCAAGCGCTTCATCCATGGAATCGGGGGCGAAGTGCGAGGCGAAGGCGTACGGCAGGCCCATCGAGGCGGCCATGCGTGCGCCGAACAGGCTGGAACCGAGGATCCAGGTCGGCACCCGCAGGCCGCCGCCGGGTACGRCCTGCACCGCCTGGCCGGGTTGCACCGGTTCGAAGTAGTGCAGCAGCTCGCGTACGTCCTGCGGGAACTGGTCGGCACTGTCGAAATAGCGGCGCAGGGCGCGCGCGGTCGGCTGGTCGGTACCCGGTGCGCGGCCCAGGCCGAGGTCGATGCGATCCGGGTACAGCGAGGCCAGGGTGCCGAACTGCTCGGCCACCTGCAGCGGTGCATGGTTGGGCAGCATGATGCCGCCGGCGCCGACGCGGATGCGTTGGGTGCCACCGGCCACATGACCGATCAGCACCGCCGTGGCGGCACTGGCGATGCCAGGCATGTTGTGGTGTTCGGCCAGCCAGTAGCGGCGGTAGCCCAGCGCATCGGCATGCTGGGCGAGCTCAAGCATGTTGGCAAAGGCGGCAGTGGTATCGCTGCCCTCGCAGACCGGGGCCAGGTCGAGAATCGACAACGGGATCATCAGGCGGTTTTCCGTCACAAGATCCCCGTTTGATGGGGTCGCCCTGCCCCCACGGCCAGTGCCGGTGGCGGGACGCTGATTCCTGCCTGGCCGGTTCAGGCCCGCAGGCCAATGTGGAAGCGTCAGAACGCGCTGGGGCGTGGCTCGGGCAACGGCTCGTCCACCAACGGCTTCAGTTCGGCATCCAGCGCCACCCGTTCGTCGAACACAAAACAACGACCTTCGTAGCCCTCACCGCCGACTTCCTCGAAGTAGCCGAGGATGCCGCCATCGAGCTGCAGCACGTTGTCCATGCCGTCGTTGAGCATCCACAGCGCCGCCTTCTCGCAGCGGATGCCACCGGTGCAGAAACTGACCACGGTGCTGTCCTTCAGCGCTTCACGATGGGGCGCCAGCGCCTCGGGCAGATCGGTGAACTTGTGGATGGGCAGTACCAGCGCGTCCTTGAAGGTGCCGTACTCGATCTCCTGCAGGTTGCGCGTATCGAGCATCACCACGCGCTTGCCAGCATCATCATGCCCCTGCCGCAGCCAACGCTGCACGGTGGCAGGATCGATGGCCGGCGCGCGCGGGTAGTCCAGCGGCTGGCCATCGTCACGACGGAAGCTGATGATCTCGTCCTTGACCTTGGCCTTCAGCCGCGCGAACGGCTGGTGCTCGCTGAAGCTGGTCTTGACCCGCATATCGGCGAAGCGCGCATCAGCACGCAGTTCCGCGTAGAAGCCATCGATCGCGGACGGCGCACCCGCCAGGAACAGGTTCAGCCCCTCGCCCGCCACCAGGATCGTCCCCTGCAGGCCGGACGCCTCGGCACGCGCCTGCAGCTGGTCGCACAGGGCCTGGGGGGCGTCGATGACGGCGAAATGATAGGCAGCGGTATTGGCGATCATCCCGCCATTTTAGCGCCTGACCGCCCCCGCATCAGCCTCCACCGTTCATCCACGCATGGCGTGGATCTACCACAGTGTCGACCAAGGTCGACATCTACCGACAGCACCCGGAACGCGTCCGGGGCGGGGCGGTATAGGCAGGCGGGACCGTTGGCGCCATGGATGGCGCCATCGAGCCCCCAAGGATGGGTCTACGGCGTGTCCCGCCTGCCTATACC
>NZ_JBFTOJ010000245.1:0-4460 GCF_056397905.1 Stenotrophomonas sp. 05L414_2 | reverse complement strand
CGACATGCACCGCGTGCGCTGCACGTCCTTCCGTGGATAGATTCACCGGGCCTGTTGGCAGAATGCGGCCGCCATTGAGGGCATGGAACGCATACCCCGAGGTATCTCCCGGCAGTACCGGCTCGGTGGTGTGGTAGTCGCCTGGCGGGGGCGTCTGGTCATCGCCGTCGGCCACGACCTGCTGTGCGCTGGCGTGACCACTGGTGAACAGGCCAGCGGCCAGGGCAACAGCCAGCACCTGGGGCGCCGGGGTGGAACTCTGCATGGAAAGCACTCCTGAATGGAGGGGCCATGCTCGGCGCTGCTACCGGCCGGCACCATCGAACACATTGCAAAACGCCCGCGGGGCGCTGCCGCAGGGCTGGCTGGCAGCTGAAGGCACCCGGGGTGTCCAGTGCGCTTTACAACTTTTTGCATGGGACGGCCGCGCCTGCGCACACAGACTGCGGCCAAAGGAGACGCGTTCCTTCGCATCCAGCCCCCATCACGGCCACTCAAGCAAAGCCGCCTGACACGGGAGCCGATCCGAATGCCTACGTGGTGGCGCGTGCCTCCCACATTCCCGACACAAGGATCCCCCATGAAGCTCAGCTCCGTCGTTTCCTCGCCTCGCCCGCCGACGCCGCACCGGCTGTTCCGCAGCCTGCTGCTGGCCCTGGCTTCACTCCCCGCCGGCGCTGTACTGGCAGGCGATCTGGATGACCAGGCCGCCGAGGTGGGTGCAGCTGACCCCATCGAGGCCTGGAGGCTCATCAATGGCTCGCAGTTGACGGTCAACGGCGGGCAGACCCAGCACATTCGCGCGGGGGATACGTCCGTGGTGAACCTGCAGAACGCRCGGGTTGTCCGCACCGGTTTGGAGCACCACGCCATCTATCTGTACGGTGAAACCACGCTTGTGGCCAACTCAAGCCGGATCGACGGTGGCGTCTTTATTAGCAGTGGCTACACCTCGGTAACGCTGAAGGACAGTATCGTGGAGGTCGACGCCGACCATCTGGCCCCCGGTGCAACTTCGAGCATCGGCATTGATGCCTCGACCCTGTCGACCTGGGACCCGAAGTTCACTCCCTCGGTCGTGCTGGATGGCACATATGTTCGCGTCGATGACCTCCACTCACCGCCCCGTCCCTTCACCACCGGGACCGGCGCCCGCCTTGTGGTGGGCCAGATGGATATCCTCAATGGTTCACAGGTGGTGGCGGCCAATGTGGGTGCATTGCTGATGGGTGAGCGTGTTGACTCCGGCGCGCTGCGGCTCGACATAAATGACTCCACCCTGCAGTCCGGCCGCGGTGCCGCCATCCAGGTCATCCCACGGTTCGCGAGCACCTATAACATCACCGTAGCCAATGGCTCACACCTGATTGCAGGTGACGGCAACCTGCTACGCGTAGGCCGCGATGGCGCCGTTTCCGGCTCGTTCACCGACGTGAACTTCACCGTGGATGATGCGCGCTTGTCGGGTGATGTCCGCCTTGATTCGCTGTTCGCCACCATGGGTTCGCTGAATGTCGCCCTGCGCAACAAGGCGCAGATCGACGGCCGTTTCATCAATGTCACCCGTGCCGAGATCGACGGCGACAGCACCTGGCTGATGACCGGTGACAGCAACGTCGGTCAGCTCAGCCTCGGCAGAACCGGCACCGTGGCACTGGGCAATGGCAGCACGTTCAACACCCTCACTGCCGACACCTTCACCGGCAATGGCGGCACCCTGCTGTTCAACACCATGCTCGGCGATGACAGCTCGTTGACCGACAAGCTGGTGATCAACGGCGACGCCAATGGCCAGGCGAACGTGCGCTTGCTCAATGCTGGCGGCGCCGGTGCGAAGACCGACAAGGGCATCGAGCTGATCCGCGTGGGCGGTGCGTCCAATGCGCAGTTCGATCTGCAGGGCCGCGCGGTGGGCGGGCAGTACGAGTACTTCCTGTTCAAGGATGCCAGCGACGGCGGTTGGTACCTGCGCTCGGCGCTGGCCGGCGCGCCGGACCCGTGCGTTGTTGATCCCACGCTGCCGGAGTGCAGGCCGATCAATCCGGTGGACCCCGTCAATCCGATCGACCCGATCGATCCGATCAACCCAGGGCCGGTGCTGCGCCCGGAAGCAGGCGCGTACCTGGCCAACCAGTTCGCGCTGGACCAGCTGCTGCGCCACGGCTTGCGCGACCGACAGGGCGGCAGCGCCACCGCCGCCGATGGCGTGCGCGGCTGGGCCCGCGTGGACGCCACGCAGAGCAGGCTGTCGGCGGTGGAAGACCAGCTGGACCTGCGCGTGGACCGCTCGCGCCTGCAGCTGGGTGCGGACGTGGGCGTTTTCGACAACGGCCGTGGCCGCGTGGGTGTGATGGGTACCGTTGCGCAGTCCAGCGCTACCTCGCGTTCGGATATCACCGGCTACAGCGCACGCGGCAAGGTGGAAGGCGGCGCGCTGGGTGTGTACGGCAACTGGAGCACCGATGCGCTGTATGTGGATGCCAGCGTGCAGCGCGGCCAGTTCCGCAACCGCGTGCAGGGCGAAGGCCTGGCCGAGGAACGCTATGACTCGGATCTCTGGCAATCGTCACTGGAAGCGGGTTATCGCTTCAACATCGGCCAGATCGGCAGCACGGCGCTGACCCTGCAGCCGGAGCTGCAGCTGGTCTACACCGATGCGAACACGGATGTGCACAGCGAAGCCAACGGCACCGTGGTGCGCGCACTGGGTGACAGCGGTTTGTCCGGCCGTGCAGGCCTGCGCCTGCAGGGTGAAGGCCGCAGCGCCGCCGGTGCCTCGGTCAGCCCGTACGTGGTGGCGAACTGGTACCGCGATGGCGCCAGCAACGGCATGGCGTTTGACGAGGAAGCACTGAACGCCAGCGTGCCGCGCAATCGCTACGAATTGAATGCAGGTGCGCGGGTTGACTTCCGCACCGGGCTGAGTGCGTTGGGTGGATTTGGCGTGATGCGCGGTGACCACGGTTACCGCGAGGCCACGGCCAACGTGAGTGTCGCCTACAAGTGGTGATGTAAGCACGAACGGCGCCGGTGAGATCCGGCGCCGTTCTGCTTTCTGCCTTCTGTAGCGCCGAGCACAGGCTGGGCTCCACGAGAAATATCGCACCTGCCGTGCTGATGCGCGTCTGGCCTCGCATATTGCACGCGCCGCAATTCTGCAGCGCTTTTGAAGTTGGAGCCTTACTGGCTGGCAGCTGAAGGCACCCGGAGTGTCCAGTGCGCTTTACAACTTTTTGCATGGGACGGCCGCGCCTGCGCACACAGACTGCGGCCAAAGGAGACGCGTTCCTTCGCATCCAGCCCCCATCACGGCCGCTCAAGCAAAGCCGACTGACACGGGAGCCGATCCGAATGTCCTACGTGGTGCCGCGTGCTCCCACATTCCCGACACAAGGATCCCCCATGAAGCTCAGCTCCGTCGTTTCCTCGCCTCGCCCGCCGACGCCGCACCGGTTGTTCCGCAGCCTGCTGCTGGCTTTGGCTTCACTCCCCGCTGGTGCTGTACTGGCAGGCGATCTGGATGACCAGGCCGCCGAGGTGGGCGTAGCTGACCCGGCAGAAGCCTGGAGCCTCATCAATGGCTCGCAGTTGACGGTCAACGGCGGGCAGACCCAACGTATCCAAGCAAGCGATACTTCCCGGGTGATACTCGAGGGCGCCCAAGTCACCAGCGTCGGCACTCAACCGGATGCGATCCGGCTCACACGCCAGGCATCGCTGAGCGCACGCAATTCACGGATCAATGGCCAGATTGCGGTGCTTGGTGCCAGCACGTCGTTGTTGTTTGAAAACAGCGTTGTGCTGGTCAACAGCAGCAACGGCACAACCACTAGCAAATTAGTGGGCGTCGACCTCAACCCAGGCCATGAAGGTGCGCTGGTAAGCTCACCTCATGCAAGCATCGATGGCACGCTCATCCAGGTTGACGACGGCATAGTTTCGGGCCAACCACATCTCCGTGGCCTGGGTGTCCGCTTGATGACAGGCCAGATGGACATCATCAATGGTTCCCGCGTCGTCGCCTCCAACGTAGGCGCAATGTTGTGGGGCGAAAGCAACACCAATGGGTTGCTCAGGCTTGAAGTCAACAACTCGACCCTGCAATCGGGCCGCGGTGCAGCCATCCAGGTAAGGCCGAGGTCCGACAATACCTACGACATCACCGTGGCAAACGGCGCACATCTGATTGCCGGGGATGGAAACCTTGTGCTGGTTGCCCGCGAGGGCGGCATTGTCAGTGCGCGCACCGATGTCAACGTTGCGGTGGACGACGCGCGCCTCATCGGCAACGTCAGCTTCGATCCGGTGTCCGTCACCAATGGCTGGCTGAATGTCGCCCTGCGCAACAAGGCGCAGATCGACGGCCGTTTCATCAATGTCACCCGTGCCGAGATCGACGGCGACAGCACCTGGCTGATGACCGGTGACAGCAACGTCGGTCAGCTCAGCCTCGGCAGAAC
>NZ_JBFTOJ010000244.1:0-4501 GCF_056397905.1 Stenotrophomonas sp. 05L414_2 | reverse complement strand
ACATCACACGCCGCGATCACGCCGTAATGCGGGCTGGTCGAGGTATGCATCATGAACGATTCATTGAAGCGTTCGGCGTCCAGGTCGCGGCTGGCCGAATTACGCACGTGGATCATCGAGGCCTGCGAGAACGCGGCCAACAGCTTGTGCGTGGAATGAGTGGTGAAGATGATCGCGTCCTGCTCGCGCGGCTTGCCCTTGGCCATGCCGTAGTGGTTCTCGTAGAACGGATGGAACGCGGCATAGGCGTACCAGGCCTCATCGAAATGCAGGAAGTCGACCGCGCTGCCGATCTCCTCGGCGATTTTCTCGGCGTTGTAGCACAGGCCGTCGTAGGTCGAGTTGGTCACCACCGCGATACGCGGCTTGGAACCGGCCTGGTAGGCCTGGCTGGCCAGCGGATTGGCCGCGATGCTCTGCTGCAGGGCTTCCGGGGTGAACTGGTCCAGGCTGATCGGGCCGATGATGCCGTGCGCATTGCGGCTGGGCGTGAAATACACCGGCACCGCGCCGGTCATGATCAGCGAATGCAGCAGCGACTTGTGGCAGTTGCGGTCGACGAACACCACGTCGCCGCGGGCCACGGTGCCATGCCACACGATCTTGTTGGCCGTCGACGTACCGTTGGTGACGAAGAAGGTGTGGTCGGCGCCGAAGTTGCGCGCGGCCTCGTCCTCGGCCTCCTTGATCGGGCCGGTGTGATCCAGCAGCGAGCCCAGCTCCGGCACCGAAATCGACAGATCGCTGCGCAGCGTGTTCTCACCATAGAACTGGTGGAAGGCCCGCCCGACCGGTGACTTGGTGAAAGCCACGCCGCCGGCATG
The DNA here is from genome assembly GCF_056397905.1 of Stenotrophomonas sp. 05L414_2. Lineage (NCBI taxonomy): Bacteria > Pseudomonadati > Pseudomonadota > Gammaproteobacteria > Lysobacterales > Lysobacteraceae > Stenotrophomonas > Stenotrophomonas sp. 05L414_2. The sequence goes on along the minus strand of NZ_JBFTOJ010000244.1, from coordinate 3,677 downwards.
GCCCGGCGTATGCCAGGAATAGTTCGACTCGGCCGCGTGGTGGATCAGCGCCTTGAAGAACGGCGGCAGCAGGTTCTGCATGTAGTCTTCGGCCGCACGCATCACCTGCCGCGAGATGAAGCTCTTGGTGTCTTCGAACAGGAAGATGAAGCCGTGGATGTACTTGAGCAGCTTGCTCGGCACCTTCTCGATGGTACGGCGCTCGCCATACAGGAACACCGGCAGGTTGGCCCGGCGCGCACTCTGCTCGCGCAGGAAGGCGGTCAGGCGCTGGAACTCGCCATCGACCTCCTCGCTGCCGTCGATCGAGATCAGCACCGCCGAAGCGGCCACATAGGTACGGGCGCCGGCACGGGCATCGTCCAGGTTCAGGCCGCACAGCACGCGCTGGTCATTGCTGCGCAGCTCTTCCACCAGCGCACGGATGAGGATGCCGCCGATGCGCGGCGAGTCGTAGTCACCGTCAATGACGATGACCGGATAATCCAGGGACTTGAAATACACGTTGATTCTCCTTGTCTAACTCAGGAACGCTGGGCGCCGGACGAAATTGCCGCCGCCTCGCGGGAACGCTGCCGCTGTTGGCGACGCTCCTCGCTGAAGAAGGGATAGAACACGGTGATGAACAGCACGAACAGGAAGGCGTACTGCACGATCGTTCCCGACGAGCCGTAGATCGCCCACAGGCAGTACACGACCGTCAGGCTGGTCAGGGTCCAGAACGCACCGGTGTGCACCAGCGTGTGCGACCGCTCCACCACGAAGTAGCAGGCCACGCACGAATAGATGTACGGCAGCAGCGTCAGCACGACCGCCGCCGAAGTGATCACGTCGAACTGGGCCGAGGCCGTCTTCGAGGTGGAGGTCACCAGCACCGCCAGGGTCATCAGCACGGCCACGATCAGCACGCCCTTGACCGGCACGTCGTCCTTGTTGGTCTTGCTGAAGATGCTCGGGAACAGGCCATCATCGGAGGCCGCCTTGGCGCTCTGCGCGGTCAGCAGGATCCAGCCGCCCAGCGAGCCGGCGGCGCCGATGAAGGCGCACAGGCTGACCAGCGCACCACCCCAGCCCCCGACGGCCTTGGCCGCCGCCAGCGCGAACGGCGCGTCAGACACCTGCAGCTCGCCATTGGGCACCATGCCCATGATCACCGACGAGCTGGCGATGTAGGCGATGGCGGCCAGGAACACACCGGCCAGGGTGGCGCGGGCCACGTTCTTCTCCGGGTTTTCAACCACGCCGGCCGTGACCGAGGCCGACTCGACGCCGATGAAGGCCCACAGGGTCAGTGCCGCAGCACTGGAGATCGCACCGAAGTTCGACTCGCCGGAGACGTTGTAGGCCCCCTTGAAGATATCGGCATCGAAGAAGAACCAGCCGAAGATGGCGATACCCAGGATCGGCACCAGCGCGAAGCTGGTGGTGACCGTCTGCACGCGGCTGACGAACGCCGGTCCGATCATGTTGGCAAAGCTCAGCGCCCACACCAGGATCAGCACCGCGATGCAGCGCACCAGCGGCTCGGACAGGATCGGGAAGAAGTAGCTGAAGTAGCCCACCGCCGCGATGGGAATGGCAACGTTGCCGATCCAGTTGGCGAACCAGTAGATGGTGTTGGTCTGGAAGCCCATGTAGGGACCGAACCAATCGCGTGCATACGCATACGGGCCACCCGCTTTGGGCGCCAGCTTGCCGAGCTTGGCGAACACGAAGGCCAGCAGCAGCGCACCGGCCGTGGTGATCAGCCACCCCCATATCGAGGCGGTACCGATCTTGGCCAGGCTGGAGGGCAGCAGGAACACCCCTGAGCCCATCATGTTGCCGGCGACGAGGAAGGTGGCTCCGACCACCCCGATTTTCTTTGCTTCTGCCATGACAATCTCCTGTACCTGGCATGGGCCCGGTGAACCCGGGCGTGGGGAATGGCTACGCTGGCGTGCTGCCGCTGGCGCTTACTTGATGAAGTTGTATTGCAGGCTGCCCTGCACCCGGACCGTGTCGCCGCGTGCTCCGCTCTGCTGCTGCAGGCGGCCGTACAGCAGTTCCATGCCCATCGTCCACGACGGTGCCGGGCTCCAGATCAGGTTGAACACGCCATAGCGGCTTTGCCGGAATGCATCGGTCGGCAGCGCCGCATTGCGCTCTAGGGTCAGCTGACCGTAGATCAGGTTCGAGCGCCACAGATCAGACCAGTAGTGGGTATAGCCGACGAAGCCACCGTGCAGGTCCAGCGCATCGATGCGTCCATCGGCACCTACCACGGCGTCAAGACCGGAACCGGTGAGATCGGCGGTATAGCGGCTCAGGCCGCGGCCGCCCAGCGCGCCGAACAGCAACAGATCGCGCTCCCCCACCGAGGCCGAGCCACTGAGCTGCGCGCCACCGGCAAAGACGCGGTCACGGCGGGCATCGCCGTCGTAGGCAAGATTGCGCGCCACGACGCCCAGTTGCAGGTGGCCCCAGTCACGCTCCATGCGCGCGATGGCACTCACATCCGGCAATCGATTGACCGCCGCCATCGCATCGCTGGCACCGGCCAGCTCAGTGTCCGGATCTTCGGCGGCCAGGGTCAGGGTGTTGCCCTTGCCCAGTGCAAAGCTGTGATGGATGCCGGCCACCAGCAGGTAACCGGCGCCGCCGGGTCCGGCAAAATCCAGCGTGTCGGGCAGGCTGTCCGGGTCCATGAAGCTGGAGTACCCGTAACCCGCGTACGTGTTGCCAAGCTGGCCATAGGCATGGCGCAGGCGGAACTGATAGCCATCGCTGCTGCCGAAGAAGTCATTCTCCAGATAGAAGCGCAGGTTGCCATGGGTGGTCGGCCGCCGCGCCTCGAAACTGAAACGCGTCTGCTTGGCGTGGATGTTGAAGTTCGAAACATCGCGATGGCTGCCGCCCACCGGCATCGACGAGGGAATGAACTGATCCTCGTCCCCTGCGCCGCGCGAATCCGCAATCGCATCGAGCTTGGCATAGCCACCGATGCGGATCACGGTGTCGGTGCCGGGAATGGCGAAGAAGCCTTTCAGGTCCGGATCGGTCGGGCCGGCGGCGCTGTCCGGGCGCGAGGCCGCCGTTGACGGATCGGCCACCGATTCACGCTGGGGCAGCACGGTCGGCGACACGCCGGGAACCTGGGTCGGGTGCAGGATGCCGCTGGCGGTTGACACCGTCGTGGTCGCCTGCGACGCAGCGGGCGTCGGCGTCGGCAGTACAACGGGAGCCGCAGCCGCACGCTCTTCGCGTCGTTCAAGCTGGTCCAGACGCTGCTGCATGCCCTGCAGCGTCTGCCGCATCGCGTCGATCTCCCGACGCAATGCCTGCGCATCATCCTGTGCGTGCAACGGCATCGCTGCCATCGCCGTCAGGCACCCCATACTCAGTACCGCCAAGCGCATTGCATCCTCCCCGGACTGGAACTTCCGCCGCGCGGCCGAGCAGCGCGCGTGCGCCGCCCCGACCTCAACGAGCCGTTGCTGGAAATGCGGGTACTGCGTCGACGACCGTCGCCAGCCTGCGCGATGCAGGCAACAGGGCGATGACATTGCCCCACCTGCCCGGACAGCGCCGGAGTCGCTTCCACTGCGGCAGCGCTGCCGAAGGGGTGGCGACCGCAGGGGTCTGGGTAACAAGCGCTGGGTGAGAATGTCGTGAATGGCATTGCGCGCACGCCCTCT
>NZ_JBFTOJ010000243.1:0-4590 GCF_056397905.1 Stenotrophomonas sp. 05L414_2 | reverse complement strand
ACGAAACACCGCTCGCAACCTCGTCCCCCACGCATTGACGCACCCCTGTCGTGCCCGGAATGGCATGACCTGGCCATCGATGGCCCTGCCAGGCTCTCCTGACCTGGCAACGCGGCGCCGCTGAACGCAGGCGTCGCGCCAAGGCACCACACGCGGTGGTGCCTTGGCCCGCAGGCACGTCCCCCGATGCGGGCGGTACCGGTCTCCTCGTCGATCCGGGGCCGTCCGCATCCCCTTGGGCTGCCAGCCGAGCTGGTGGGTGCCGACCGTGGGTCAGCACGCCTCCCGCCGGGCATGGCCCGGCGCTATAGAAACGGCTCCTGACTTTCGTCGCCATCCATCGGATAATCACCGGTCCGGCCCTGTGTGGCGCGAACCGAAGTCCCCCGAATGCCCATCCATTCTTCCGTCCTCGAACTCATCGGCCAGACCCCTATCGTCAAGGCCCAGCGCCTGGATGCTGGCGTCTGCGAGCTCTACCTGAAGCTCGAAAGCGCCAACCCGGGCGGATCGATCAAGGATCGCATCGGCCTGTCGATGATCGAAGCGGCAGAGAAGCGCGGCGACCTGAAGCCCGGCGCCACCCTGGTGGAAGGCACCGCCGGCAATACCGGCCTGGGCCTGGCGCTGGTGGCCCAGCAGAAGGGCTACAAGCTGATCCTGGTGGTCCCGGACAAGATGAGCCGGGAAAAGATCTTCAACCTGAAGGCGATGGGTGCCGAAGTGCGCCTGACCCGCTCGGACGTGGCCAAGGGCCACCCGGAGTACTACCAGGACCTGGCCAAGACCATCGCCGAGCAGACCCCAGGCGCCTACTTCGTCAACCAGTTCGGCAACCCGGACAACCCGGCCGCGCATGAATTCGGCACCGGCCCGGAGATCCTCGAGCAGATGGATGGCGATCTGGATGCCATCGTGTTCGGCTGCGGCAGCTCCGGCACCATGACCGGCCTCTCGCGCGCCTTCGCCACGCTGTCGCCGAAGACCGAGCTGGTGCTGGCCGACCCGGTCGGCTCCATCCTGGCCGAGTACATCAACGACGGCGTGCTCAACGACAAGTCGGGCAGCTGGCTGGTGGAAGGCATCGGCGAGGATTTCCTGCCCTCGATCTCCGATTTCAGCCGTGTGAAGAAGGCCTACGCCATCACCGATGCGGAGAGCTTCCATACCGCGCGTGAGCTGCTGGGCAAGGAGGGCATCCTCGGTGGCTCCTCGACCGGCACCCTGCTGGCGGCGGCGCTGAAGTACTGCAAGGAGCAGACCACGCCGAAGAAGGTGCTGGTGCTGGTCTGCGACACCGGCAACAAGTACCTGTCGAAGATGTACAACGACTACTGGATGCTGGACAACGGCTTCCTTGAGCGCCCGCAGCACGGTGACCTGCGCGACCTGATCCTGCGCCCGTACGGCCAGCGCGACACCGTCGTGATCGGCCCGAACGACCTGCTGACCACCGCCTATCAGCGCATGAAGCTGTATGACGTGTCGCAGCTGCCGGTGCTGGACGGTGACCAGCTGGTCGGCATCGTCGACGAAAGCGACGTGCTGCTGCACGTCTACGGCGACGAAGCACGCTTCCGTGACCCGGTGGCCACCGCGATGGTCAGCAAGCTGGATCGCCTGGATGTGAAATCGCCGATCGAGGCGCTGCTGCCGGTGTTCGACCGCGGCCAGGTGGCCATCGTGATGGACGGTGACACCTTCCTCGGCCTGATCACCCGCATCGACCTGCTGAATTACCTGCGTCGGCGCGTTCAGTAAGGCGTTTATCGCCGCAGATCGCTGCTGAATCCCGGTTTATCCGCGTCAAAGCTCGTTAAGGCCGCGCTGATAGACTCCCGCTCCTTCGACGGCGCCGGTCATCGGCGCCAATCAGGAAACGACATGTCCAACGCTTCTTCCCCGGACCGCGCGCTGGCGCTGGCCACCCTGGCCATCCATGGCGGCCAGTCGCCCGACCCGAGCACCGGCGCGGTGATGCCGCCGATCTACGCCACCTCGACCTATGCGCAGTCCAGCCCGGGCGAGCACCAGGGCTTCGAGTACTCGCGTACCCACAACCCGACCCGCTTCGCCTACGAGCGTTGCGTGGCCTCGCTGGAAGGTGGCACCCGTGGCTTCGCCTTCGCCTCGGGCATGGCCGCCAGCTCCACCGTGATCGAGCTGCTGGATGCCGGCAGCCACGTGGTGGCGATGGACGACATCTATGGCGGCAGCTTCCGCCTGTTCGAGCGCGTGCGTCGCCGCACCGCTGCGCTGGACTTCAGCTTCGTCGACCTGACCGATCTGGCCGCCTTCGAAGCGGCGATCACGCCGAAGACCAAGATGGTCTGGATCGAGACCCCGACCAATCCGATGCTGAAGATCGTGGACATCGCCGCGGTCGCCGCCATCGCCAAGCGCCATGGCCTGATCGTAGTGGTCGACAACACCTTCGCCTCGCCGATGCTGCAGCGTCCGCTGGAGCTGGGGGCGGACCTGGTGCTGCATTCGGCCACCAAGTACCTCAACGGCCATTCGGACATGGTCGGTGGCATGGTCGTGGTCGGCGACAACGCCGAACTGGCCGAGCAGATGGCCTTCCTGCAGAACTCCATCGGTGGCGTGCAGGGCCCGTTCGACAGCTTCCTGGCCCTGCGCGGTCTGAAGACCCTGCCGCTGCGCATGAAGGCGCACTGCGCCAACGCGATGGCGCTCGCACAGTGGCTTGAAAAGCACCCGGCGGTGGAGAAGGTGATCTACCCGGGCCTGGCCTCGCACCCGCAGCATGAGCTGGCGGGCAAGCAGATGGCCGGCTACGGCGGCATCGTCTCGATCGTGCTGAAGGGCGGTTTCGACGCGGCCAAGCGCTTCTGCGAGAAGACCGAACTGTTCACCCTGGCCGAGTCGCTGGGCGGGGTGGAAAGCCTGGTGAACCACCCGGCGGTGATGACCCATGCGTCGATCCCGGTGGCACGCCGCGAGCAGCTGGGCATCAGTGATGCACTGGTAAGGCTGAGCGTGGGCGTTGAGGACCTGGGGGATCTGCAGGTGGATCTGGAACAGGCGCTGGCGGTCTGAATACGGCCCTGCCAGAGATGCCTTCTGTCGAAAATTCACGCCCCTCCCTGCAGGTTCGTCTGCTGGCCTGGGTGCGGGGGCAATCGCTGTTGCGATCTGCATACCGTGCCCTGCCACGTGCATGGCGGGAAGGCGCGTTGCAGCTGCTGACACGGCGTATCCGCGCGCGCACGCGCTTCCCGCGCACTGCTGCCTGGCACGGGTGGCAGCCGCGTCCGACCTCGCCGACGTCGTGCGTGCCAGCCGACACAGCGCTTCCGGGCGTGAATATCCTCGGGTACATCCACGGTCAGTTCGGCCTGGCCGAGGCCGCACGCAGCTATGCCCGCGCGCTGATCGACAATCGGGTGCCGGTGGCCCTGCGCGACATCGACCTGGACCTCCCGCACGGCTGGGATGACCGCGCGCTGGATGCCTACATCGACAATGACGTGCCGCATCCGGTCAGCATCATTTTCGTCAATCCGGATTATCTGGAACGCGCACTGCAGGACATCGGCCGGGCGCGCCTGCAGGGGCGCTACCTGATTGCCTGTTGGTTCTGGGAGTTGGAGACCATTCCTGACAGTTGGTTGCCAGCGTTGTCCCACGTGGACGAGATCCTCGTAGCCAGCGCTTTTGTCGAACAGGCCGTGAGGAAAGTCACTGACAAGCCGGTGCTGCGCATCCCGATGCCGCTTGGCACGATCGAGGACAGCGGGCTGCAGCGCGCCGATTTCGGTCTGCCGGAAACAGCCTTCATCTTCCTGGTCACGTTTGATTTCAGCTCACGCATGGAGCGCAAGAATCCTGAGGCGGCAATCCGTGCGTTCCGCGCGGCCTTCCCGCCGGAGCGTCGCGATGTCCGCCTGTTGGTCAAGAGCAGCAACGGCTACCGCTTTCCACATTGGATCAAGCGCATCTTTGAATTGGCAGAAGGCGATGACCGCATCATCATCCGCGACGATGTGATCGACCGCGCGCATCTCAATGCCCTGCAGCGCTGCTGCGATGCCTACGTGTCGCTGCATCGCGCCGAAGGCTTCGGAATGGGCCTGGCCGAGTGCATGGCCATTGGCAAGCYGGTCATCGCCACGGGCTGGTCGGGCAATATGGAATTCATGGATGCCGCGTCTGCTGCGCTGGTGGGCTTCTCCCTGGTGGCGGTGGGCGAAGGCGAGTATCCCGGTGGAGAAGGGCAGCGCTGGGCCGACGCCGACGTGGCCCAGGCGGCCGCGTTGATGCGCCGCCTGGCCGACGACCCCGCCGCCGCCGCTGCACTGGGTAGTGCTGGCCGCCAGCATGTGGAAGCAATCCTGTCCGCCCCGGTGGCGGCAGCCCGCATCATCGAACGCCTGAAGGAGCTCCGCACCACCTCGGTGCACGGCACAGCGCGTCAACAGGACAACGAAGTACGAGGCATGCAATGAAAGACATGATCCGGTCCGTGTGGGCCTACCGATACTTCATCCTTTCCTCGATCAAGAACGAGCTGAGGCTACGCTTCATTCGCAGCAAGCTGGGCGCGCTGTGGATGATCATCCACCCGCT
>NZ_JBFTOJ010000242.1:0-4661 GCF_056397905.1 Stenotrophomonas sp. 05L414_2 | reverse complement strand
GAACTGGCGCGCGAGGAACTGCTGCAGTCCGAGCGTGCCGCGCGCAGTGCGGCCGAAAACATGGCGCGGCTGAAGGATGAGTTCCTGGCCACGCTGTCGCACGAGCTGCGCACGCCGCTGACCACGATCCTGGGCTGGAGTGAACTGCTGCTGCAGCGCGTCGATTCCACCAGCCCGCTGTACAAGGGCCTGGGCGTGATCGCCAACAGCGCGACCGCGCAGAAGCGGTTGATCTCGGACATGCTCGACCTCAGCAGCATGCTGCTGGGCAAGGTGCAGCTGGAAGTGGAAGTGCTGGACCTGCGCGACCAGTTGAACGAAGCGATGGGCGCACAGGAGCTGGTGGCCGAGGGCAAGGCGCTGGACGTCACCCTGCAGCTGCCGGCACAGCCCTGCCAGGTGCTGGGCGATGCCACCCGGCTGCAGCAGGTGTTCTGGAACCTGTTGTCCAACGCGATCAAGTTCACCCCGGCCGAAGGCCGCATCGACGTGCAGCTGCAGGCCGATGGCAACTATTGGACGATCACCGTGCGCGATACCGGCGACGGCATCGCGCCGGAGTTCCTGAACCATCTGTTCAGCCGCTTCCGCCAGGCCGACGGCACCACCACCCGCCGCCATGGCGGTCTGGGCTTGGGCCTGGCCATCGTGCAGCAGCTGGTCGAGTTGCACGGCGGTTCGGTCAGCGCGGCCAGCGATGGCCACGGTCACGGCTCCACCTTCACCGTGCGCCTGCCGCAGCATCTGCCGGATGCCGAACGGCGTCCGCTGCGTGAGGTCGTCAGCGGTCCTATCCTGGAACCGATGGTGGTCGAGCCGTACCCGCTGCGCGGCCTGCATGTGCTGGCGGTGGAAGACCAGCCTGAAGTGCTGGAGTACCTGCGGCGCATGCTGGAAGAGCAGGGCGCGAGCGTGTCCGCCGCCAGTTCGGCGGGCGAAGCGCTGGCGCTGCTGGCCGACAATGGCCACCTGCAGTACCAGGTGCTGCTGACCGACATCGGCATGCCGGGCATGGATGGCTATGGCCTGGTAAGCACGTTGCGGCAGGACTTGGGCGTGGATGCGGCAGCGCTGCCTGCGGTAGCGGTGACTGCGCTGGCGCGTGCCGATGACCGTCGCCGTGCGTTGGCCTCGGGCTTCCAGGAGCATGTGGCCAAGCCGTATTCGGTGGCCCAGCTGGTGGGTGTGGTGCGGCGCGTGCAGGCCACGCGCGGGGACAGCCTGCTGCACTGAGCATTCACGGACAATCGGCGACCCTGCAGTTCAGGAGGTTGCCGATGTCCCGTATTGCTCCCCGTATCCATACTGATTCCGCGCAGATCGCGCGCCTGGAAGCCCTGTTGCCGCAGTTGCAGGGGGAAACCGAGGTGCAGCTGACCCTGCACGATGGCCGACGCCTGCTGGGCACGGTTGCGGTGCAGCCGACGCTGCAGCAGTACCGCAACGACGCCGGCGACGAAGGCAGCAATGGCCAGCTGCGGCTGGACGATCTTGATGCGCCGGTGCAGCAGCATCACGTGTGGCTGGATGAAATCGCCAGCATCCGCAGGTTGCCGCCGAGGCTCTGACGGCAAGTGCAGATGGCTGCATCCACGCATGGCGTGGATCTACTGTAGAGCCACGCCACGCCAAGCGTGGCTGCGATGGTCATTCGAACAGTAGAGCCACGCCATGCGTGGCTGCGGTGGTCAATGTTCGAACAGCGTTGCCGTCGCTTCGAACCTGCGCGCATACGCGCGCTCCTCGGCTACCCGGGTCACTTCATCGTCTGCCAGATCCGGCGCGCCATAGACGGCGTAGGCCACGCTGCCATCGGCGCCGTGGCCAACCTGGTGCAGGCGGTAGCGGGAATGGCCGCCGCCGGTGTCCTCCGGGTAATGCACGGGGGGATGGCTGCCTTCCAGGTCCATTTCACTGTTGTCGACGACACCTCCGACGAACAAGGCACGCATGCAGGATCTCCAGGGGTTGCGGGGGAGCTTCTACCCTGAACGCTGGCATGTTGCTGCGGCATCAAGGCAACGTTGAAGTTTCGCAAAGCGGTGGCCGGGGCCGGGCCGGGGCGGACAAGCCGGTACAATGGACGGCCCTCACGCTTCCAGTACCCGCGCCGATGGCATCCAGCGACGACGCCCCCCTGCAGACCCTGTTCCTGCCGTTCTCCAGCGGCGCCCTGCGCTGGCCGGAGGGCCCGGTGGCCTTCCTGCGCGCCCGTGACGGCTGGCCACTGCGCGAGCAGGCCGGCGGCCGCGAAGTCGACTGCGAACAGAGCTTCGCCCCGTTCGCGCAGCCGCTGCAGCAGGCCGCTGGCTGGACCGTCAGCGGGCAGCTGGATGATGTTGCCGGCCGCGGCCGTTACCCGCTGGTGCTGGTGCTGCCGCCGCGCCAGCGCGAGGAAGCCCGCGCGCTGTTCGCCCGCGCCCTGGCGCTGGTCGCCGAGGGTGGCCGCATCGTGGCCTGCCAGCACAACAACGAAGGTGCCCGCTCCGGCGAAGGCGACCTCAAGCAGCTGGCTGGCCTCGGCGGCAGCCTGACCAAGAACCACTGCCGCGTGTTCTGGACCGCTCCGCTGCAGGGCCAGCACGATGTGGACGTAGCCAAGCGCTGGGGCGCGCTGGACGCAGTGCGGCCGATCGTCGGCGGCCGTTTCCTCAGCCGTCCGGGCGTGTTCGCCTGGGACCGCATCGACCCGGCGTCGGCCCTGCTGGCCGAGCATCTGCCGGCCGACCTGGCCGGGCGTGCAGCTGACCTCGGTGCCGGTTACGGCTACCTGTCGCGTGAACTGCTGGAGCGCTGCCCGAAGATCACCGCGCTGGACCTGTACGAGGCCGAGAAGCGCGCGCTGGACCTGGCCGAACTCAATCTGGCACCGCCACCGCGCCCCGTGCCGCTGCGCTTCCTGTGGCGCGACGTCACCGCCGGTATCGAGCCGGACTACGACGTCATCATCAGCAACCCGCCGTTCCACACGCCCTCGCGTGCGGATCGCCCGGACATCGGCCAGCGCTTCATCGCCGTGGCCGCGCAGGCGCTGCGCCCGGGTGGGCGCCTGTACGTGGTGGCCAACCGCCACCTGCCCTACGAGTACACGCTCAACGAGAGCTTCGGCGCGGTGCGCGTGGTTGCCGAGCGCGATGGCTTCAAGCTGGTCGAAGCGGTGAAGGGCAAGGGGAAGGGCCGGTGAAGCTGGTCAAGCACATCGCCAACCTCGGCTACGGCAGCCGCAAGCAGGTGCAGTGGATGTTCCGCGAAGGCCGCGTCACCGACGCCGACGGCGAGGTGCTGTACGCCGACGACCAGGTGCCGCATGAAGCGGTGCGGGTCGACGGCGAGCCACTGGACCCGCCGGTGGGCCTGTCGCTGGCGATGTACAAGCCGGCTGGCTACACCTGTTCGACCAAGGACAAGGGCCGCCTGATCTACGACCTGCTGCCGCCGCGCTTCCGCGACCGCGACCCGGTGCTGTCCACTGTCGGCCGTCTGGACCGTGAGACCAGCGGCCTGTTGCTGCTGACCGACGACGGCAACCTGCTGCATCGGATCATTTCGCCGAAGTCGAAGCTGCCCAAGGTCTACGAAGTGGAGCTGGCCGAAGACCTGCGTGGTGACGAGGTGGCGCTGTTTGCCAGCGGCACGCTGATGCTGGAAGCGGAGAAGACGCCCCTGCTGCCGGCTGAACTGCAGGTGCTCGGGCCGCGCAAGGCGCGCCTGGTACTGCACGAAGGCCGCTACCATCAGGTACGCCGCATGTTCGCTGCCGCAGGCAACCATGTGCAGGCACTGCATCGCAGCCGTGTTGGTGGCCTGGACCTGCAGGGACTGGCCGAAGGGCAATGGCGGCTGCTGACCTCCACCGATCTGGATACGTTGTTCGCTCCATGACCTCCATCGCTGCGCTGCCGTTCCTGCCCGACGCCGTCATCTTCGACATGGACGGCTTGATGATCGACAGCGAGCGTGTGTCGCTTGCATGCTGGAGCGAGGCGGCGGAGGAATTCGGCCTGCCCCTGGATGCCAGCTTCTTCGTGCGCATGGTCGGCCTTGGCGACCGCGACAGCCAGGCGCTGCTGCGCCAGCAGGGCATCGAAGACAGCATGATCGAGGCCATGGYCGCGCGTTGCCATGATCTGTACGAGGAGCGCACGCAGACCGGGCTGCCGCTGCGGCCGGGCATCCTGGAACTGCTGGAGCTGCTGAAGGCGCATGCGGTGCCGCGCGCGGTGGCGACCACTACGCGGCAGCCGCGGGCCAACCGCAAGCTGGCTGCAGCCGGGCTGCTGCCATACTTCGATGCGGTGATCACCAGTGGCGATGTGGCGCGGCCGAAGCCGGCGCCGGACATCTACCTGCTGGCCGCGCAGCGGCTGGGACAGGCGCCGGAACGTTGCCTGGCGCTGGAGGATTCGCCGGCGGGAACCCGTGCCGCGCTGGCCGCCGGCATGACCGTGATCCAGGTACCGGATCTGGTGCATCCCGATGAAGAACTGCGCGCGCTCGGCCACCGCATCGTCGGCTCGCTGGTGGACGCGCACGCCTTGCTGCTGCCGCTGCTGCCGAGGTAACGGTGGGGGATGGTGGGTGYCGACCGTTGGYCGGCACGCTTCACYGCTCTCGCCGGGCATGGCCCGGYGCTACCGCTCTGGTGGGTGTCACCTTGAAGC
>NZ_JBFTOJ010000241.1:0-4667 GCF_056397905.1 Stenotrophomonas sp. 05L414_2 | reverse complement strand
CTGCCGGCCAGCGGCCGACACTACCCCCATTCACCCACCTGAGCGGATTCTGACCAGCCCGAGCATTTTTGCTGCACTGCAAAATGCCATACGGTACCGTCTGGTTCTAGTATCAAACAATCGTTTGATTAAGGTCCGCCCGCCCGATGGCCAAGCCCGCCCACTTCTCGACCAAGGACCGGATCCTCGGCGCCGCCGAGGAGCTGTTCGCCCAGCACGGCTTTGCCGGCACCTCGCTGCGCCAGGTCACCAGCCAGGCCGACGTCAACATCGCTGCGGTCAACTACCACTTCGGCTCCAAGGAAAACCTGGTCAACGAGGTGTTCCGCCGCCGCATGGACGAGATGACCGGCGCCCGCCTGGCCCAGCTCGAGCGTGCCCGCAACGAACACCCCGGCCAACTGCGGCCGGTGCTCGCCGCCTTCGTCGAGCCGGCCCTGGCGCTGGCCCAGGACCGTCAGAACGGCGGTGCCTTCGTCCGCGTGATCGCCCGTGCCTACGCTGAAAAGAACGACAACCTGCGCAAGTTCCTGTCCGACCACTACGGCCACGTGCTGCGTGAGTTCGGCAAGGCGATCGCCACCTGCGTGCCCGGCCTGAGCAAGGAAGAGCTCTATTGGCGCCTGGATTTCCTCGCTGGCTCGCTGACCTATGCCATGGCCGATTTCGGGCTGATCAAGCGACCTGCCGGTGTCACCGAAACGGCGCATCGTGCCCATGCCGCCCATGAACTGATCCATTTCGCCGAGGCCGGATTCCGTGCCGCCGCCCGCAGCGGCAGCGCCCTGCCCGCCTCCATTGATTCCACCCAGTAACTGCTGACCAACAAAGGCCCTACACCATGTCCAATTCCCTGCTAGTCCGCCGCGCCGCCGTGCTGGGTGCCGGCGTCATGGGTGCCCAGATCGCCGCCCACCTCACCAATGCCGGCGTCGACACCGTGCTGTTCGACCTGCCTGCCAAGGAAGGTCCGGCCGATGGCATCGTGCTGAAGTCGATCGCCAACCTCGGCAAGCTGAGCCCGGCGCCGCTGGCCAGCAAGTCGCTGGCCGAAGCCATCACCCCGGCCAACTACGAGACCGGCCTGGAACAGCTGAAGGACTGCGACCTGATCATCGAGGCGATCGCCGAGCGCATGGACTGGAAGCAGGACCTGTACAAGAAGATCGCCCCGTTCGTGGCCGACCACGCCGTGCTGGCCTCCAACACCTCGGGCCTGGGCATCAACAAGCTGGCCGACGTGCTGCCCGAACAGCTGCGCCACCGCTTCTGCGGCGTGCATTTCTTCAACCCGCCGCGCTACATGCACCTGGCCGAGCTGATCCCGGCCACCACCACCGACGCCAGCGTGCTGGAAGGCCTGGAAGCGTTCCTGGTCACCACCCTGGGCAAGGGCGTGGTGTACGCCAAGGACACCCCGAACTTCATCGGCAACCGCATCGGCGTGTTCTCGATCCTGTCCACCATCCACCACACCCAGGAATTCGGCCTGGGCTTCGACGAAGTGGACGGCCTGACCGGCCCGCTGGTCGGCCGCCCGAAGTCCGCCACCTACCGCACCTCCGACGTGGTCGGCCTGGACACCATGGCCCACGTCATCAAGACCATGGGCGATACCCTGCCCAACGACCCGTGGCATGAGTTCTTCAAGTCGCCGAAGTGGCTGGATGCGCTGATTGCCAAGGGCGCACTGGGCCAGAAGACCGGCGCCGGCATCTTCCGCAAGGTCGGCAAGGACATCGTGGTGCTGGACCTGGAAAAGCAGGACTACCGTCCGGCTGACCGCGCCGCCGCACCGGAAGTGGTCGAGATCCTGAAGATCAAGAACCCGGCCGAGAAGTTCGCCAAGCTGCGCGAGAGCCAGCACCCGCAGGCGCACTTCCTGTGGGCGACCTTCCGCGACCTGTTCCACTACAGCGCCTACCACCTGGCCGACATCGCCGAGACCGCGCGCGACGTCGATCTGGCCATCCGCTGGGGCTACGGCTGGTCGCTGGGCCCGTTCGAAACCTGGCAGGCTGCCGGCTGGAAGCAGGTGGCGCAGTGGATTGCCGATGACATCGTCGCCGGCAAGAGCATGAGCAACGCCCCGCTGCCGGACTGGGTGTTCGATGGCCGCGATGGCGTGCATGCCGCCGAGGGCAGCTACAGCCCGTCGCGCAACGCCAAGCTGCCGCGTTCGTCGCTGCCGGTATACCAGCGCCAGCGCTTCCCCGATCCGCTGCTGGGCGAGAAGTTCGCGCCGGGCGAGACCGTGTTCGAGAATGACGGCCTGCGCATGTGGCACGACGGCGATGGCATCGCCGTGGTCAGCTTCAAGACCAAGATGAACACCGTSTCCGACCACGTGCTSGATGGCCTGCAGGAATGCGTCACCCGCGCCGARAARGAYTTCMAGGGCCTGGTGATCTGGCAGCAGAAGGAGCCCTTCTCYGCCGGTGCCGACCTGGCTGGCGCCCTCGGCCTGCTGCAGGCCGGCAAGGTCGACCAGTTCGAAGAAATGGTGCACAACTTCCAGCGCACAAGCCAGCGCATCAAGTACTCGCTGGTGCCGGTGGTGGCTGCGGTGCGTGGCCTGGCCCTGGGTGGCGGCTGCGAGTTCCAGATGCACAGCGCCAAGACCGTGGCCTTCCTGGAAAGCTACATCGGCCTGGTCGAGGCCGGCGTCGGCCTGCTGCCGGCAGGCGGCGGCCTGAAGGAACTGGCCGTGCGCGCATCGCAGGCCGCCGGCCCGGGCGGTGACGTGTTCGCCGAACTGAAGAAGACCTTCGAGACCGTGGCGATGGCCAAGGTGTCCAACTCGGCGGTCAACGCCCAGGAACTGGGCCTGCTGCGCAGCACCGACAAGGTGGTGTTCAACAGCTACGAGGCCCTGTACATCGCCAAGGCCGAAGCACGCGCCCTGGCCGAAGCGGGCTACCGTCCGCCRCTGCCGGCACGCCGCATCCAAGTGGCCGGCGACGTCGGCATCGCCACCTTCAAGATGATGCTGGTCAACATGCTGGAAGGCCGCTTCATCAGCCCGTACGACTACGAGATCGCCGAGCGCATCGCCACCGTGCTGTGCGGCGGCAAGGTCGACCGCGGCACCCTGGTCGACGAAGAGTGGCTGCTGACCCTGGAGCGCAAGCACTTCGTCGAACTGGCCCAGCAGGAAAAGACCCAGGCCCGCATCGCGCACATGCTGAAGACCGGCAAGCCGCTGCGGAACTGACGGAAGACATCGGTAGTGCCGGCCACTGGCCGGCAACCTCTTCCAACCCCTATTCAAGAGATCACTGCAATGACCAAGCAAATCCAGGACGCCTACATCGTCGCCGCCACCCGCACCCCGGTTGGCAAGGCGCCCAAGGGCATGTTCCGCAACACCCGCCCCGACGACATGCTCGCCCACGTGCTGCGCAGYGTCGTGGCGCAGGCGCCGGGCGTGGACGTCAACCGCATCGATGACGCGATCATCGGCTGCGCGATGCCCGAAGCCGAGCAGGGCATGAACGTAGCCCGCATCGGCGTGCTGCTGGCCGGCCTGCCGAACACCATCGCCGCGCAGACCGTGAACCGCTTCTGCTCCTCCGGCCTGCAGGCCGTGGCGCAGGCGGCCGACGCGATCCGCCTTGGCAACGCCGACCTGATGCTGGCCGGCGGCACCGAATCGATGTCGATGGTGCCGATGATGGGCAACAAGATCGCGATGGCCCCGAGCGTGTTCGACAACGACCACGTCGCCATCGCCTACGGCATGGGCATCACCGCCGAGAAGGTCGCTGAAGAGTGGAAGGTCTCGCGCGAAGAACAGGACGCGTTCGCCCTGGCCTCGCACCAGAAGGCCATGGCCGCCATCCAGAACGGCGACTTCAAGGACGAGATCAGCCCGTACGAGATCGTCTCGCACCAGCCCGATCTGGCCGACGGCAAGCGCATCATCACCCGCAACAAGGTGGCCGACACCGACGAAGGCCCGCGTCCGGATTCCTCCGCTGAAGGCCTGGCCAAGCTGCGCCCGGTGTTCCGCAACGGCCAGTTCGGCGGCACCGTCACTGCCGGCAACTCCTCGCAGATGAGCGATGGCGCCGGCGCAGTGCTGCTGGCGTCGGAACAGGCGATCAAGGATTACGGCCTGACCCCGCTGGCCCGCTTCGTCAGCTTCTCGGTGGCTGGTGTGCGCCCGGAAGTGATGGGCATCGGCCCGATCGCCGCGATTCCGAAGGCACTGAAGCAGGCCGGCCTGAGCCAGGACCAGCTGGACTGGATCGAGCTCAACGAAGCCTTCGCCGCGCAGTCGCTGGCCGTGATCCGCGACTGCGGCCTGGACCCGAGCAAGGTCAACCCGCTGGGCGGCGCGATCGCGCTGGGCCATCCGCTGGGTGCGACCGGCGCGATCCGTACCGCGACCCTGCTGCACGGCCTGCGCCGTCGCCAGCAGAAGTACGGCATGGTGACGATGTGCATCGGCACCGGCATGGGTGCAGCGGGCATTTTCGAGGCACTGTAAGGTTCAAGGCGTTGCCTCGTTGGGCTTCAAGGCGTGGGCCGGGTTGGCAGGGCTGCCCGGGACACGCCGTGAACCCATCCATGGGGGCTCGATGGCGCCATCCATGGCGCCAACGGTCCTGCAAAGGCCCACCCATCCCGCCAGCCTGGTTTCCTGCGGGCGCGGACGGGAAGGG
>NZ_JBFTOJ010000240.1:0-4718 GCF_056397905.1 Stenotrophomonas sp. 05L414_2 | reverse complement strand
GAATTATATTAAACAATCTGAATGGACAAGCATGTGGCAGCGTGCCATGAAATTGGATTATACACCGATTGTTCATGTGGCCAAGGTGAAGCCTAAAATGGAATCATCGGATTTTGTTGAAATTGAAGAGGAAGTAAAAAAGGTGATTCTTGAACAAAATGCTATTTTTGAAGTTTCTAAGTATCCAGTGAAGGATACAGATGTTATTCGTGGTAATAAAGTGACACCAGAAAATGTTCAAACGGTGAAAGATTTAGATACAGCATTAGCTTATAAACGCCTGATTTCCTACGGTGGTTTACTGAAGGAAATTCATAAAGAATTACAGCTTGATGATGCTGAAGATGGTGACTTAATTCACATCGATGAAGATTCTGACGAAGTGGCAAATGGTGCTATTGATGTGATGGCCTATTGGCATGTTGGATTAAATAATTACGTGATTAAAAGTGAGGGCTGAGCATGGAAAAGGAACGGAAATCTCCAAGCGAAATGGTTAATATAGAATTACTGGAAACCTACAGTCACTACAATCGTATCTATCTGCGGTCACCAGAAGAACAAGACTATATTGCTTTGTTGCGAAATGAAATGTTAAACCGAATGGAAGAAAGATCAAAGGAGTAGCGAACGCTACTCCTTTTAGTTTTTTAACTAGGGTATTCAACAAGTTCCTCAGTTAGTTTCAAATGTGTGTTCTAATTCCAACACTTTGTAATGGCCTATTGGCATGTTGGGTTAAATAATTATATTCTAAGAAGTAGTTTATTGGAATTAAATGAAATTTATAGAAATGAGGTTATGAAATGGATTTTTTAATATGGGCTTTAATTTATTTGATTTTGTTTGGTCTTTTTATACTAATAGTTTTAAAAGTTGATATTATTAGTAAAAAAACAGCTGCTAATTTAATAAAATTAAATATTTTATTAACTGCACTTTATTTGATTTATATTTGGTTGAAGTTTTTATTGTATTAACTTTTATTTCAAGCTTCCATTTTAATGGAAGCTGATGTATCCTTATATGTGAATATATTACATAGGAGGGTTTTTGTGGTAAAAAAAATAATATTTTTATTTACATTTATGATTTGTTTTTTAATTTTAGGTAATACAGATACATCGGTTTTTGCACAAGAATTAGAAAGTGATGAAGGTGCTATTGATATTAGTGTAGAAGATCTTGGGGAACTTCCTTATACTGTTGTTTCAGAGGAACAAGTTATTTCAGATTATATGGAATGGGCTAATGTTGACCGTGAAACTGCAGTTAAAGAAATGGGATTAGAAGAATCTAAATCTTTAACTGCTAGAGCTTCTTCTTCTTGTTGGCATGAATGGAGAGAATATAAAATACCTAAAAAATTAATAGACTCTACAGCTAAAGCTTATTTGACTACATATCCTTATATAAAAATGAAACAATGTGGTGATGATAGAGCGGAAATTACTGATGTATCTCCTCAAGTGAGTTATGAAAGAGAGGGTGGTATAGCTATTTCAAATATTGTTCTTAAAGATATTACTGCAGAGAAAGAATCAAAGTATGTATGTAGAGTAAGAGCAAATGGAGTTATAACAAATACTTTCGGGTTTGAATTAAGAGATTGGAAATATAGCCAACCTTTCACTTTCATGGGACCGTAAATATATCGAGACATAAAAAGAGTAGCATTTGCTACTCTTTTTATTTTGGAAAAAAAGAAAAAGCGACGCTCTCCAGAGGTAAGAAGAATCGTCGCGAGTCGAGTAAATGAAAGAAGAAGAAAAGAACCTCTCCTTTTATTTTATTGCTAGAGGGTTTGGGCGACACGTGACGGTTGTCAATCTAAATTTGCGATACCGGACCGAAGGGAGGATAAGGAGCGAATTTGGATTGACTACCTCGCTGCACCCGAACCCTCTTGGCATTGAACAAACCACCGTTTGTTCCTGCCTACCGGCGAGGGCCGGAAGTTTTGAAACCTGGGTTTCAAACCGCCGGAGGCTTATGCCATCCAAGGTGCTACCTTGGTCGTGAGTTTGAGGGGCGAAACCCTCAAGGTCTTTTGCATGCTGCAGCATGCTTTGGCGGTAGCCAACCAGCCTCGCAGAGCACGTTCTCTTGGTCACAAGAGTATAACGTGCTATACTCTTGGCAATAAAAATTGTCAGAGTATGGGGGTGCATCGGTCACATGGAGTTGGCTTGGAATACACAAAAAAATCAAATCACAGATGTTAAAGGCAAAGAAAATGAGCAAGAAAGAAAAGGCGAAATTAGAAATGATGACATTGATCTGGAGCGTACAAAAAATAATTATGATCTAGTAGAGTCAGAGAAAAATTTGTATCAGAGAGTAAAGCAGCGAGTGGACGAATTAAAAGAGACTGGTTCGAGAGTGCAAAAAAATTCGGTTGTGATGTATTCCAATATTTTGACCGTTCCTCAAGAGCAAGCTGAAAAATGGGGCGAGAAAAAAACGGATGATTATTTTAAGGGGTGCTACGAATTTTTCTGTAAGGAGTTCGGGAAAGAGAATGTAGTGAGTGGAAAAATACATAAAGACGAAACGACACCTCACATGCATTTGCACTTTGTGCCAGTCAATAAAGAGAACGGAAAATTGCAGGCACGAGTGGCAATGAACAAAGCAAAAATTAATTACATCCACGATACCTTGCCGAAATTTTTACAAGAACGTGGCTTTGACGTTGTGCGTGCTAGTGGCAAGACGAAAGAGAAAAATATTGAAAACATTCATGAATACAAAGAAGTTCAGAAGAAAGTTGCAAAGAAAGAAAATGAGTTAGAGTATTTGGACCAAACCCGTACTTTACTAGAAAAAGAGATTGGAGATAGAAAAAAGGAGTTTTTAGCATTGAGCGAAAAACTTCCGAATGATGGGGATATAAAAATTCGTGTAAAGGGCAAAGAGGTTAAAACAACTGTTACACCTAAAATGTTTGGGAAACCTGAAATTGTTGAACAGGAAACCGAGAATTTTATTGTGACACCTAAAGAACTAAAGAACATGCATGAGCAAATAAAAGCTGCGTATCAAATCAAACGAGATTATGAGCGTTTGCAGACGACGGATCTGGTGCAAGAAAATAAAAAGCTGCGCCAGTTGGCCAGTCATAAAATGAACGAAAATGAAGTGTTGAAAAAGGAAAATGCAAGTTTAAAAACTCACTTGAGGTCGGCTACAAATGAAATTAGCGTTTTAGAAGCCCGTATAAGCGATTTAAAGGCCGAAATTAAATCGATTTATAAAAGTGCTAAAGAATTCGTTAAAGAGCGTACAAAGGGCGCTATGGCCTTTAGAGACGTTTTTAAGGGGTTAATAGACAAGGTGAAAGAAAAAGTGCCTGGGGGCGAATTTGAGAAGGTTCACAAGAAGGATTTGAATCAAGAGAGAAATAGAGGCATGGAACGCTAAAGGGAGTGAATGATTTTTATGGCTACAAGAAGGAATGTGTCTACTTGGCGTAAGATTCATGAATTAGGAAATAGTGATGACGAAATGGATCTTGCATATGCTGAGATTCTTGCGACAGCAATGGATTATAGGGTTAAGAAAGGAATATCGCAAAGTGAACTTGCTAAAAGAAGTGGATTAACAATAAGTGTGATTTCAAAAATTGAAAATCAGCATAGTGTACCATCGGTAAAAAACTTTTTGAAATACATTCGAGGTCTTGAATTAGATTGGGCATTTATTATAAAAAAAGACACCTAGAAAGGTGTCTTTTTTTATGGTTTTGGAACGGAATTTTGCGAAGCGAAATTGAGTTCCTACTTCTCTTGATACATATAGAAACAACTCAAGCGCCTGAAAATCATTGTGCGCCTTAGAGCCTCAAGGGTTTGAATGGGTTTTGTCGGGTAGACAGAGAAAAAGCCTTCTGCTATGATTAAAGTGTCGAATTTCAATCAAAATAGAGGGCTTTTTGTACCCTCACCAGAAGGCGAGGTTTATTTATGCATTTGTACTCAAATGATAGCACGAGTAACCCTAGTGAATCAAGAGGTAAAGAGAATACTGATATCAAGATTTTAAAAGATACTGATAGTCGAGGGAAAGAACGAGATTGGAAAGGTAAGAAAAAGCGTTCTTTACTGATGGCTGAACATCATGAAATAGCAGCATTAAAGAAAAAAGCTGAGCGTATGTATGATTGCGGCAATTATTTAGTGTTCAAAATAAAGGATAGTCGTTTGAAACTATATCAAGCCTATTTCTGCAAAGCGAGGTTATGTCCAATGTGCAACTGGCGAAGGTCATTAAAGATTGCCTTTCAAAATAAAAAAATCATTCA
This sequence comes from Stenotrophomonas sp. 05L414_2, assembly GCF_056397905.1. Taxonomy (NCBI): domain Bacteria; kingdom Pseudomonadati; phylum Pseudomonadota; class Gammaproteobacteria; order Lysobacterales; family Lysobacteraceae; genus Stenotrophomonas; species Stenotrophomonas sp. 05L414_2. The sequence continues at coordinate 415 of NZ_JBFTOJ010000240.1, read as the reverse complement.
AACATTGAATGAACGTGAAAAAGTAAAATGGGTTTTCTTAACGTTGACTGTTCGGAATGTCGAAGGTGACAAGCTGAAAGAGACAATGGATCAGATGACCAAGGCTTGGAATCGTTTTGCTGGTTATGCCAAATTCAAAAAGTCAGTTAAGGGATATTTTCGAGCAATGGAAGTAACTCGGAACTGGGATAAAGAAAGCGAATGGTACGGTACATATCACCCTCATTTCCATGTGTTGCTTGCTGTTCCTACAAACTATTTTACCAAGAATTATATTAAACAATCTGAATGGACAAGCATGTGGCAGCGTGCCATGAAATTGGATTATACACCGATTGTTCATGTGGCCAAGGTGAAGCCTAAAATGGAATCATCGGATTTTGTTGAAATTGAAGAGTTTGTTGAAATTGAAGAG
>NZ_JBFTOJ010000239.1:0-4747 GCF_056397905.1 Stenotrophomonas sp. 05L414_2 | reverse complement strand
GGTCATCGACTGCGCGGCCGTCGGCAGCAGCTGCGTGGCGCGTTCGATGCGGCGACGGCGCACGTAGCGCAGCGGGCTGGCGCCGGTACCCATGCGGAACAACCGCACCAGATGGAACCGGCTTACGCAGGCAACGGCAGCCAGCTCGGTCACCCGCAGCGGCTGCGACAGGTGCTCGTCGATGTAGCGCAGCGCACGCTGCAGGGCAGCCGACTGGTGCGGTGCCAACGTGGTTGCGGACAGGGCAGGAGGCTGGACGGTAGCCATGAAGGAGCGCCGCGACGGGAGCACCCATGGTGTGCCGCCGGCTGCGATCGCCCTACCCCCGTCGGTCGAGGCCGGCGCTCACCCATTCGGGGGAGGCCGGCGCTGCAGCAGGCGGCGGCCGAACAACCGCGCATCCAGCGAATACGCGCCCGGCCCCAGCATGAGCAGGGCCAACGGCAGCAGCAGCCAGGGCAGCGCCGCGCCCTGCCCGTACAACCCCGGCACCGCCAGCAGCACCGCCAGCGGGGTCAGCAGCCCGGGCAGCAGCAGGCCGATCGCCGCCAGGCACATCAGTCCCGGCACACCGGCCGGGCTTCCGCCCGCCAACAGCCCTCCTGCCACGCACAGGCGCAGCCACAGCAATCCCAGTCCGGGGCCGCGGTCAGGGAACATCACATACAAGCGCTGCATCGCCGGGCTCCGTCATCCATCACGGCGTGATAGCGGACACCGAAGCGGTACGCCTACCCCGAACGGGTCACCCCGGCCTGCCCCGCACCTGCCAGAATGACCACATGCGTGGCCGCCCCTTCCCCTTCCTGCGTCGCCTGCCGGCGCTGCTGTCGTGCCTGCTGTTGTTGACTGCCCTGCCCGTCTTCGCCGTGCAGCAACCCGCAGTGAGCGATGGCATGCCCGGCTATCAGCACACCGCCTGGCGCGTCGGCCAGGGCGCCCCGGGGGATATCTGGGATATCGTCCAGGACCGCCAGGGCATGTTGTGGCTGGCGACGGGTTCGGGCCTGTACCGCTTCGACGGCCGGCGTTTCGAGCGGCAGGCCGCACCGGCAGGCACCCGTTTTCCCTCCACCAACATGGTTACCCTCGGCCTCGATGGCGGCGATGGTGGCCTGTGGATCGGCTACTTCCAGGCAGGCATCAGCCAGTTCACGCAGGAACGCCTGCGCAGCTTCGGCCGCCCGCAGGGCGTGCCGGTGGGTGTGGTCCCCCGCTTCGCGCATGACCGCAACGGCCGCCTGTGGGCTGCCGTCAATGGTGGCCTGCGCTGGTTCGATGGACGTCGCTGGCAGCAGCCGCCGGCTTCCTTCGGCCTGCCGCAGAGACGCGTGCAATGGGTGCTGCAGGACCGCCACGGCACGTTCTGGGTGCTGGCGGACCTGCAGATATGGCGTCGCCCTCCTGGCGCGGCCCGCTTCGAAGCCACCGGCATCGCGGTCTCGCAGATGGCCTCGCTGGTCGAGAGCCCGCGCGGCGAAGTCTGGCTGGCCGACCGCGTGCGCGGCACGTCGCCGCTGGCCAACGCGCATGGCCTGTTGCCCGCCGAGGAACGTGAAGCACGGCGGCTGCCCGGGCTGATCGCCTCGCGTCTGCAGTTCACGGCCGACGGGGCCCTGTGGGCCACGCTCAGCCCGCACGGTGGCGTGGCCCGGGTCACCTTCGACGGCCAACAGGCTGTGCGCATGGAGCGCTTCGATGCCGCGCAGGGCCTTACCGCGACGTCGGCAGTGCCGGTCCTTGCCGATCGCGAAGGCAACATCTGGGTAGGCACCAACCTCGGCCTCAACCGCTTCCGTGCGCACAGCGTGCAGACCTTGTCCGTGGGCCCTACCGATCCGTACCGGTCATTGGTACGCGCCATTGATGGCCGGGTGTATGGCTATGGCGAAGACCTGAAGCTGTTCGACCTGCGGCGTCCGCTGCTGGGCGGCAGCGCTGCGCAGTTGCAGGCCGCGGCACGGCAGGCACCCACTCCGGTGTGGCAGTTCGACTGGATCAATCTGGCGCGTACCGTCAGCGGCCACACCACCCTCATACCGCTGCCGGCACCGTTCACCGGGCAGCCACTGCACGCCCTGCTGTTTGCCGATGCGGACCAGGCCTGGGCCTGCGCCGGCGAACGCGCGGTGCTGCACTACACGGACAACCGCTGGCGTCGCGAAACCCGGCTTCCCGAGCAGGCCTGTTCGTCGCTGGCGCGTACCGATGACGGTGCGCTGCTGCTGGGCTACGCCGATGGCACCCTGCGCCGCCTGCACGGCGCTACGGTCAACTCCTACGGCGCCACCGAAGGTCTGTCGGTAGGCCCGGTAACCGCGTTGCTCCAGCACAAGGATCTGCTGCTGGTCGCCGGCGAGGCCGGCCTGGCCGCGCGTTTCGGCAACGGCCGCTTCCTGCCGGTGCGCACCGACATGGCCGGCGTGCTGGAAGGCATCACCGGCATGGTCGCCGATGCGAACGGGCTGCTCTGGCTCAATGGCAGCCGCGGCCTGGTGCGGTTGCAGGTTGCCACCCTGCGCAGCGCGCTGCGCAACGAACAGGCGATAGCCCCCCGCCTGTTCGACGCGGTTGACGGCATGCCGGGCATCGCCCTGCAGAGCGGCCCCATCCCCACTGCGGTACTGGCGGCTGATGGTCTGCTGTGGCTTGCCACCAATCAAGGCCTGGCGTGGCTGGACACGCGGCAGTCGCACATCAACACCATGGCGCCTGGCGTGCGCATCGGTGACGTGCTGTATGGCAGTACCCAGGCCCCGTTGCAGGAGGGACTGCGCCTGCCGGCCGGCACTACCCAGCTGCAGATCGACTATGTCGCGCTGTCGCTGGCGCGGCCGGAGCGCAACCGCTACCGCTACCGACTGTCCGGCGTGGACGACGCTTGGCAGGAGGCCGGCGCGAGCACGCGCGCCTATTACACCAACCTCGCACCGGGCCATTACCGCTTCGAGGTGGAAGCAGCCAACGAAGATGGCATCTGGAGCAGCACGCCAGCCAGCCGCAGCTTCCACATCGCACCGACGTTCCTGCAGACCGCCTGGTTCAAACTGTTGTGCGTCTGCGTGGTGATGGCTGCGCTGGCGCTGGCCGTGCGGGTCCGCAGCCGGCAGCTGGCGGCATTGTTCCGCGCCCGCCTGCAGGAACGCAACGGCGAGCGCGAGCGCATTGCGCGCGATCTGCACGACACCCTGCTGCAGGGCAGCCAGGGACTCATCCTGCGCCTGCACGCCATCAGCCAGTCGGCACAGACACCAGAGCCGGTACGCACCCAGCTGGAATCGGCGATGCTGCTGGCCGAGCGCAATCTGGCCGAAGGCCGGGAACGGGTCAACGCGCTGCGCGACGCACCGTTTGCCGGCCGCGATCTCGCCTCTGCGCTGGCCGACGTGCATGCCGAATATGCAGGCCAAGGCACCAATCCACTGCGTTTGACCATGGAAGGCACCCCGCCGCCGCTGCAGGCCGAAGCCGCCGAGGAAGTGTTCCTGATCGGGCGCGAGGCCATCCGCAACGCGCTGCGGCATGCGCAGGCCAGTGCCATCGAAGTGGAACTGTCCTACGGCACGCGCTGCTTCCTGCTGCATGTGCGCGACGATGGCGTCGGCATCGCCAATGACAATGCCGGCGGCGGACACTGGGGCATGCAGGGCATGCGCGAGCGCGCACAACGGCTGGGTGCGGAGCTGCAGTTGTGGACACGCCCCGGCCTGGGTACCGAAGTCGCACTGTCCGTGCCGGCGCGTCGCTTGTATCACCGACATCCATCGCGCTGGCGTTGGCCCTGGAGCAGAACCTCCCATGACTGAATCCCTTCCTCCCATCGGCGTGCTGGTGGTTGATGACCATCCGCTGTTGCGCGATGGCCTGGCCGCACTGCTCGGCGCACATGCCGACCTGCGCCTGCTCGGCGAAGCAGCCGACGGCGAGGAAGCCCTTGCCCGCTACCAGCAGCTGCGCCCGGATGTGGTGCTGATGGACCTGCAGATGCCACGCATGGATGGCGTGGAAGCAATCGTGCGGATCCGCGCGATCGATCCCCGCGCACGCATCATCGTGCTGACAACCTACAGCGGCGACGTGCGCGCCGTGCGCGCGCTGCAGGCCGGTGCCAGCGCCTACCTGCTGAAGGACATGCTGCGCCACGAACTGGTGGCCACCATCCGCACCGTGGCCAGTGGCCGCCGCGCACCGATCCCGGCGGAAGTGGCGGCCAGCATCGCCGCGCACGTGGTGGAAGACCGGCTGTCGCCACGCGAAACCGAAGTGCTGCGCCACGTGGCCGGCGGCCTGTCGAACAAGCGCATCGGCGAACGCATGCAGATTTCCGAGCAGACGGTGAAGGCACACATGAAGAGCCTGATGGAAAAACTGGGCGTTGGCGACCGGACGCACGCAGTAACCCAGGCACTGCGTCGCGGAATCATCAGCCTGGATGACACCGGTCAGGAGTGAAGGGGCTTCGGCCGGGTTGCGCCCGGCACCCGCAGAGGCCGAAGCAACAGCAACAGCCGAAGCAACAGCAACAGCAACAGCAAAAGCCTGCATTCCTTGGGATGGCGGGGAGGGGACAGATGGCGGGGGACGCTGCAAGTACGTCCATGTAAGCTCGGTCGCGCCATCCATGGCGCTCACGCCCCCGCCATCTGTCCCCTCCCCGCCATCCCAAGGAATGCAGGCTTTTGCTGTTGCTGTTGCTGTTGCTTCGGCTGTTGCTGTTGCTTCGGCCTCTGCGGGTGCCGGGCGCAAC
>NZ_JBFTOJ010000238.1:0-4877 GCF_056397905.1 Stenotrophomonas sp. 05L414_2 | reverse complement strand
CCTGCCGGGTGGCCAGTCCTCCCTGTACGGTTCGGATGCGATCGCCGGCGTGGTCAACATCATCCTGAAGGACCACATGGAAGGCGGCAGCCTGTCCGTGCGTGGCGGCACTTCCACTGAAGGCGGTGGCAGCAGCTTCCGCGTCAGCGGTGCACACGGCTTCTCGGCACTGGACGACCGCTTCAATGCACTGGTCAACGTGCAGATCGAAAGCAGCAACCCGATCTGGGGCTACCAGCGTGACCTGACCAAGCAGAACAACGCGAACGGCTACACCGCGCAGCTGCCGTCGAACGACTTCGCCGTCATCGACGCCAAGACCAATGCGCTGTACATGATGGACCCGAGCAACTGCGCCAACGTTGCCGGCCAATTCGACGGCACCACCGTGCTGGCGAACCGCCCGACGGGCCAGTCCTGCGGCTCGGTCTTCGGCGCCGGCTACAAGACCTTGAAGAACGGCAAGGACAGCGGCCAGTTCTACTCGTCGATGACCTTCGACGTGAACGACAACTTCCAGCTGTTCGCCGACGTGCTGTACAGCAAGGAAAAGACCGAATACACCTCGGGCTCGAACTACCTCTGGTGGGGCACCAAGAGCACCATGGGTGGCTTCTATGACCAGGCCTCCGGCAAGCTGGTCAACCTGCAGCGCGCGTTCGCTCCGGAAGACATCGGCGGCGAAGGCTACAAGGGCATCCTGAACAACGACAAGAGCCGTGCCTACCAGGTCACCCTGGGCGGCAAGGGTGCGGTCGGCAACTGGGACTACAGCCTGAGCTTCACCCGTGGCGAATACCGCCTGGATGAGAGCAAGTTCCAGCGCTTCGGCAATGCCATCAACAGCTACTTCGCCGACAAGGTGCTGGGCCCGCAGCTGGGCACCCAGGATGGCTTCGGCATCTACAACACCAACTGGGGCGCGTTCTACTCGCCGATCTCGCCGGAAGATTTCGCTGGCTTCACCGGTTACACCACCAACCACAGCCGCACCTGGCAGAACCTGGCACGCGCGCAGGTCACCAACGGCTCGCTGTTCTCGCTGCCGGGCGGTGATGCCGGCCTGGCCGTGGTCGTCGAAGGCGGCAGCGAAGGTTGGGACTACAGCCCCGACCAGCGCCTGCTGGACGGCGACGTGTGGGGCTCGTCGGCTGTTGCCGGCAACGGCCATCGCAGCAACTACGCGGTGACCAGCGAGCTGCGCATGCCGCTGCTGGAGTCGCTGACGGTGACCGCTTCCGGTCGCTATGACGCCTTCAAGATCGCCGACAACACCGTCGACAAGGCCACCTACAGCGTGGGTGTCGAGTTCCGTCCGATCGAAAGCCTGCTGTTCCGCGGCAAGTACGGCACCGCCTTCCGCGCGCCGACCCTGCCCGACGCATTCCAGGGCCGCAGCGGCTATTACGCTGCCAACTCCACCGACTACTACCGTTGCGGTGAGCTGGGCTACGTGCCGGGCAACACCGACGCCTGCCGCTACGCAGACAGCGTCTCGGTGTACTCCGAGCGTGCCGGCAACCCGGACCTGGAGCCGATCACCGCCGACGTCTGGAACGCGGGCATCGTCTGGGCGCCGATGGCGAACCTGTCGATCTCGGCCGACTACTACAACTGGAAGATCGAGAACGAAGTCGATACGGCCAGCACCGACCAGCTTCTGCTGGCCGAGTACTACTGCCGCAACGGCCTGCCGAACGGCTCCTCGGCCACCTGCCAGAACGTGGCTGACTGGGTCGTGCGCGATTCGGCCGGCAACCTGAGCTCGCTGTACACCCCGAAGATGAACGTGGCCCGCCAGAACCTGCAGGCCGTGACCGTCGGCTTCAAGTACCTGCAGGACATCGGCCGCTTCGGTTCGCTGCAGTTCTCGGGCAACTACACCAACATGCTGAAGCGTGAAGTGCAGGCGCAGYCGGGCGAGGACTTCCAGGACCTGCTGGGCAACCCGAAGTCGATGTGGAACTACGACAGCTACGCCAAGGTCCGTTCCGACGCGTCGGTGGCCTGGTCGCTGGACAAGTGGACCACCACGCTGTACGCGAACTACATCGGCCACACCCCGAACTACCTGGCGGGCCTGAACGGCTACGAGTACACCCATGGTGCGTCGGGTTACAAGGCAGGCAAGTGGGCTTCGTACACCACTTACAACCTGAGCGTGAACTACCGCGTGCAGGATGACCTGACCCTGTCGCTGATGGTCAACAACGTGTTCAACAAGATGCCCGAGCAGCAGGCTCACAGCTACCAGGGCACCTCCGGCACGCCGTTCAACAACTACCTGTACAACGTCTACGGCCGCACCGTGTACGTGCAGGCCAAGTACGACTTCGGCAAGTAATCCCGTCGATTTCCGGGTTTGATTCCGGACCAGGCCCCGCTTCGGCGGGGCCTTTTTTTTGGCGAGGCACGTGCGGCGATCGCTGCGGGAACATCTCGATTGTTAAATATCCGAAAATTTACTGGGTGTTCATTAAGCCAAACTCGGCAAATTCGTACCAATATTGCAATCAATTGTTTTTAAAGAAATTTTTATTAACTCCCAACGGGCCATTGCGAGAGCGCGACAAGCCCGCGAAAAACAAGTTAAGCGTGTGTTACGTTCGAAAAACGCCGCCTTTCTGCGTCCACCGGCTGCTGAACCATCCATGAGTTCCCAGGAAAGGGAAAACGCGTTTCTCACGACCACACGGAGTACCGCATGTCTCGCAATGGCTTCCCGCGTCACCCGCTCACCCGCGCCGTCCTCAGCGGCCTGATCCTGGCCAGCAGCAGCGCGATCGCGCTCGCCCAGGACAACACTCCCACCGATCTTGGACGCGTGACCGTCACCGGCTCACTGATCCCGCAGACGCAGATCGAGAACCACACGCCGGTCCTGACCGTCACCGCCGAGGACATCCAGACCCGTGGCTTCACCAGCGTTGCCGAGGTGCTGCAGCAGAACTCGTTGACCACCGGCGGCCTGCAGGGCGGCCAGACCTCCGCGTCGTTCACCCAGGGCGCCGAAGCCTCGGGCATGTTCGGCCTCAGCCCGAGCTACACCAAGTACCTGATCAACGGACGGCCGATGCTGTCCTACCCTGCCCTCTACAACGGCAGCGATACCTTCAACAACCTCAGCGGCATCCCGATCGACATCGTCGAGCGCATCGAGATCCTGCCCGGCGGCCAGTCATCGCTGTACGGCTCGGACGCGATCGCCGGCGTGGTCAACATCATCCTCAAAGACCRCATGGACGGCGGCGTGCTGAACGTACGCGGCGGCGCCTATACCGAGGGTGGCGGCAACGATTTCCGCGTCAGCGGCGCGCATGGCTTCAACGCTTTTGATGACCGCTTCCACGCACTGGTCAACGTGCAGTACGAGAAGAGCAGCCCGATCTGGGGTTACCAGCGCGACCTGACCAAGCAGAACAACACCCGGGGCTATACGCCGCAGGTTCCGACCAACGACTTCCTGGTCTACCTGCCGGACCAGCAGAACGCCTACGTGATGATGGACCCGAGCCGCTGCGCCAACGTGGCCGGCCAGTTCGGCGRCACCACCGTGCTGGGCACCCGTGCCACTGGCGAATCCTGCGGTTCACCCTTCAGTGCCGGCTACAAGACGCTGAAGAACGGCAAGGAAAGCAGCCAGATCTATTCGTCGATGTCCTTTGACGTCAACGACAACTTCCAGCTGTTCGCAGACGCGCTCTACAGCCTGGAAGAAGTGCAGTACAACTCGGGTTCGGGCTACGCCTTCTGGGGCAGCGATGTCGGCTTCGGTGCGTTCGTCGACCAGGCCAGTGGCGAATACATGAACCTGCAGCGCGCGTTCGCGCCGGAGGACATCAGCCCGGCCGGCTACCGCGACACCATGAGCACCGATCGCAACAAGGCCTACCAGATCACGCTGGGCGGGCGCGGCAACGTCGGCAACTGGGATTACAGCGCCAGCTTCAGCCGTGGCGAGTACAAGCTGACCGAGCGCAGCTTCGCGCGCTGGGCCAATGAGATCGACAGCTACTTCGAAGACCGCGTGCTGGGTCCGGTGCTGGGCGTCACCGACGACGGCTACAACATCTACAACCCGAACTGGGGCGCGTTCTATTCGCCGCTGCCGGCCGGCGATTTCCAGACCTTCACCGGCTTCACCTACAACAAGAGCCGCACCTGGCAGAACCTGGGCCGCGCGCAGATCACCAATGGTTCGCTGTTCAAGCTGCCCGGTGGCGATGCGGGCCTGGCAGTGGTGGCCGAAGCGGGCAGCGAAGGCTGGTCCTATACACCCGACCAGCGCCTGCTTGATGGCAGCGTCTGGGGCACCACCTCGGTGGCCGGCGCCGGCCATCGCAGCAACTACGCGCTGACCAGCGAACTGCGCATGCCGCTGCTGGAGTCGTTGACCGTGACCGCCTCGGGCCGCTACGACGCGTTCAAGATCGCCGACAAGACCGTCGACAAGTCGACCTACAGCATCGGCGTGGARTTCCGTCCCATTGAAAGCCTGCTGTTCCGCGGCAAGTACGGCACCGCCTTCCGCGCCCCCAGCCTGTCCGATGCCTTCCAGGGCCGCAGCGGGTACTACGCCAACGGCTCGGTTGACTACTACCGCTGTGGCCAGCTCGGCTTCAACCCGAGCGACACGGTTGGCTGCCCGTATGCCAACGAATCAGTGTTCGGTGAGCAGTCCGGCAACCCCGAGCTGGAAGCGATCACCGCCGACGTCTGGAACGCCGGCATCGTGTGGGCGCCCATCAACAACCTCTCGCTGTCGGTGGACTACTACAACTGGAAGATCAAGAACGAGGTCAACACCCTCAGCTCCGACCAGTTGCTGCTGGCCGAGTACTACTGCCGCAACGGCCAGACCAACAACACCTCGGCCA
>NZ_JBFTOJ010000237.1:0-5004 GCF_056397905.1 Stenotrophomonas sp. 05L414_2 | reverse complement strand
CTGGAAGGACTTCATGCGCATTCAACCGACTTCGCACCGCCTTTCGAAACCCACCCTTGGATATTGCCTGGCAATTGGACTGGCAACCTGCCTGACCAGTTTGCCGGCGAACGCTGCGAGCTGGCTGGTCCATGATGCCGCCGAGTTCGCCACCGCCGCTGCCGCACTGCAACCCGGCGATGAAATCGTGCTGGCCGATGGCACCTGGACCGATGCGCGCCTGCTGCTGAAGGGCCAGGGCACCGCCGCCGCACCGATCGTGCTGCGCGCGCAGACGCCGGGCAAGGTGATCCTCAGCGGGGGGTCGGACCTGCGCCTGGCCGGCAGCTACCTGCAGGTCTCCAACCTGGTATTCCGCAACGGCTACACCCCGGGCGACGCCGTGGTGGCGTTCCGCGAGTCGAGCAAGGCAGTGGCCAGCCACAGCCGCGTCACCGGCCTGGTCATCGATGACTACAGCAACCCCGATGGCAGCGACCAGGACTACTGGGTGTCGCTGTACGGCAGCAACAACCGCCTCGACCACAGCCAGCTGCGCGGCAAGACCAACGCTGGCCCGACGGTGGTGGTGGTGCGCGATGCCACCCAGGGCCTGGACAACCAGCACCGCATCGACCACAACTGGTTCGGCCCGCGGCCAGCGCTGGGCGTCAATGGCGGAGAGACGATCCGTGTAGGCACCAGCGACACCTCGCTGAGCGATTCCAACAGCACGGTGGAGAACAACTGGTTCGAGGGCTGCGATGGCGAGACCGAGATCGTCTCCAACAAGTCCGGCGGCAATACCTTCCGCGGCAACGTGTTCTATCGTTCGGCCGGCGCGCTGACCCTGCGCCATGGCAACGGCAACCGGGTGGTCGACAACCTCTTCCTCGGCGACGACAAGGCCGGCACCGGCGGCGTGCGCATCATCAATGCCGACCAGACCGTCAGCAACAACTACTTCGAACGGCTGGCCGGCTCCAGCAACCGCTCGGCACTGGCGGTGATGGATGCACAGGCCAATCCGCCGTTGTCCGGCTACGCGCCGGTGGTCAACGCGACCATCAGCCGCAACACCTTCGTCGACGTGGCGAAGATCAGCTTCGGTGTGGGCCATGACGAAACCAAGGGGATCGTGGTTGCCGCCAGCAACAGCCACTTCAGCGGCAACCTGATCGTCAACCGCACCAGCAAGAATCCACCGAATGCGGCCAGTTCGCTGGCCGGCATCGCCTTCAGCAACAACGTGCAGTCGCCGCAGGCCAGCAGCGTATTCCCGGGCGGGGTGAGCAGCGCCAGCATCACCCTGCAGCAGGCCGCCAGCGGCCTGTGGGTGCCGGCAACGCCCCTGCCCACCATCGGCGCCGATCCGGCGCTGGCAATGACCCCGCGCGAACAGACGGGGGTGGACTGGTATCCCAAGGTGGGCGAGGTTGCCCTGTCACGCACCAGCACCGGAGTTGATCGATGAGGTTGCAGCCACTGTCCCTTTGTTCCCACCGTCTGGCGATCGCCCTCGCCCTGGCCGCTCCCTTCGCCCTGTTGCCGACGGCACCGCTGCATGCGGCACCTGCCGCAGCCGCGCGACAAGGCGATACCGCGCCGGTACTGGTGACCGCCGCGCAGTGGCAGCAGATGGCCAGCGAAGGCAGCCGCTATCCGTGGTTCGCCAAGGAACAGGCGCGTACGCAGAAATCGCTGCAGAAGATGATGAAGGCCGGCATCGACGTGCCGGTGCCGAAGGACAAGGGCGGCGGTCGCACCCATGAGCAGCACAAGCGCAACTACCRGGCACTGCTGGCCGCCGGCACCCTGTACCGGCTGACCGGCGACAAGGCCTATGTCGCCTATTCGCGCGACATGCTGCTGCAGTACGCCAAGCTCTACCCGACCCTCGGCCCGCATCCGGAAGGACGCGGACAGATTCCCGGCCGGGTGTTCTGGCAGGTGCTCAACGATTCGGTCTGGCTGGTCAACGCCATCCAGGGCTACGACGCGATCCGCGATGCGCTGTCGCCGCAGGATCGGCAGACCATCGAATCGCAGGTGTTCCGGCCGATGGCCGAGTTCCTGGCCAGCGAGCCGAAGAACTACGACCAGATCCACAACCACGCGACCTGGGCGGTGGCCGCCACCGGCTTGACCGGCTACGTGCTGCGTGATCGCGAACTGGTGGAGAAATCGCTGCGCGGCAGCCGCAAGGATGACCAGTTCGGTTTCCTGCGGCAGATCGACCTGCTGTTCTCGCCCGATGGGTATTACGAGGAAGGCCCCTACTACCAGCGCTATGCGCTGGCGCCGTTCCTGCTGTTTGCCAACGCGATCGAACGCAACGAGCCGCAGCGGAAGATCTTCGCGCGCCGCGACGGCGTGCTGCTGAAGGCGGTGGACGTGCTGGTGCAGACCAGCTACGACGGCCTGTTCTTCCCGATCAACGATGCGATCCTGGACAAGGGCATCGATACCGAAGAGCTGGTGGCTGGCATCGGCATCGCCTATGCGCAGGCCGGCGATGACCGTCTGCTGTCGGTCGCCCAGCAGCAGAAACGCCTGCTGCTGTCGCCGGAAGGGCTGCAGGTGGCGCAGGCGTTGGCAGCCAACAAAGCCAAACCGTTCGACTACCGGCCGATGCTGCTGCGCGACGGCCCGGACGGTGAACGCGGCGGCCTGGCGATCCTGCGCATGGGTGGCGAACGCGGCCAGGCGCTGGTGCAGAAGGACACCATGCAGGGCATGGGCCACGGCCACTTCGACAAGCTCAACTGGCTGTTCTACGACAATGGCAACGCCGTGGTGACCGACTACGGCGCGGCGCGCTTCCTCAACGTGGAAGCCAAGCGCGGTGGCATCTATCTGGCCGAGAACCGCAGCTGGGCCAAGCAGACCGTGGCCCACAACACGCTGGTGGTGAACGAGCAGAGCCACTTCAAGGGCGACTGGAAGCGCGGTGAGGAACTCGCCCCGCAGGTGCGCTTCTTCCAGGCCGACGCAGATACCCAGATCGCCTCGGCGACGATGCGCGATGCCTATCCGGGCGTGGTGTTCACCCGCACCCAGGCACTGCTGCGCCACCCCGAACTGGGCCTGCCGGTGGTGCTGGACCTGCTGCAGGTGCACGGCGACAAGGCTGCACGCTACGACCTGCCGCTGCACTTCAACGGCCACATCGTCACCACCGGTTTCGAGGCCGAGCATTTCCCTGCCCAGCGCCCGGTGCTCGGCAGCGACAACGGCTACCAGCACCTGTGGCTGGACGCACGCAGCAAGGCCGGCAGTGAGCCGCGCACGCTGGCGTGGCTGCTCGACGGACGCTTCTACACCTACCGCTTCGGCAGCAGTGCGCCGGCGCAGGCGTTGCTGGTGGAGAGCGGTGCCAATGATCCCGAGTTCAACCTGCGCCGCGAACCGGCGCTGCTGCAGCGCGTGGAAGGACAGAAGGATGTGACCTTCTTCAGCGTGCTGGAGCCGCATGGCGAGTACAACGGCACCGCCGAGTACGTGCACGGTGCCGACAGCCGCATCAAGCAGATCATCCGCACCCGCGGCAATGATGCCGAGGTGCTCGAGCTGCGCCTGGCCAGCGGCGCCCGCATCGCACTCGGCGTGGCCGACGACAGCGACGCGAAGGGCGAACACAGCGTGACGGTGGATGGCCATGCCTACCGCTGGAGCGGCAGCCATGCGCGCATGGACCGCAGCAAGGGTGAGGCACGATGAACGGCCCCTCGGCCGTGGCCACGCTGCGCAAGGTGCCGGTGCGCTCGGCCGTGCGCTGGCTGATCGTCGGCCTGATCGCGGTGGCCACGGTGATCAACTACATCGACCGCAATGCACTGGCGGTGATGTGGCCGGAGATCGCCAGGGAAGTCGGCGCGACCAAGGACGATTACGCACTGCTGGTGACCGTGTTCATGCTGTTCTATGCCGCCGGCCAGTTCCTGTTCGGGCGCCTGTTCGACATGATCGGGACGCGGCTGGGGTTCGCGTTGTCGATCAGTGTGTGGTCGATCTCGATCGCGCTGCATTCGGTCACCCACTCCATGCTCTCCTTCAGCGTGGTGCGGGCGATGCTGGGCATCAGCGAAGCCGGTGCCTGGCCCGGCGCGGTGAAAGCCAATGCCGAGTGGTTCCCCGCGCGTGAGCGTGCCCTCGCACAGGGCATCTTCAACGCGGGCGCGTCCATCGGTGCCATCGTTTCGGCGCCGGCCATCGCCGGCCTGTACCTGTGGCTTGGCTGGCGCGGCACCTTCGTACTGGTCGGTGCACTTGGCTTCCTGTGGCTGTTGCCATGGCTGTTCGTCTATCGCGCCGGCCCGGACAAGCATCCGTGGGTGAGTGACGCCGAGCGGCGCCTGATCATGGAAGACCAGGCTGGCCAGCAACGCGTGGATGCACCGAAGGTCAGCGTGCGTTCGCTGCTGGCCCACCGGCAGAGCTGGGGCATGCTCGCCTGCCGTTTCCTGCTGGATCCGATCTGGTGGCTGTTCGTATCGTGGCTGCCGATCTATCTGGCCGAGACCTTCGGCTTCGACATCAAGCAGATCGGCCTGTTCGCCTGGGTGCCCTTCGTCGGCGCCATGCTGGGCAGCCTGAGCGGCGGCTGGCTGTCGGGGCGCCTGATCAATGCCGGCCAGAGCGTGGACCGTGCGCGCAAGCTGTCGATTTCGCTGGGCTGCGTGATCATGGCACCGGCCCTGCTGGGCGCGGTACTGGCCAACCAGCCGCTGTTTGCGGTGCTGGCGATTGCAGCAGTGCTGTTCGGTTTCCAGATCGCCATCGGCAACATCCAGACCCTGCCCGGCGATCTGTTCGATGGCCGCTCGGTGGGCACGCTGGCCGGTCTCGGCGGCCTGGCCGCCGTAGCCGGAACGTTGATCACCACCTGGCTGGTACCGGTGCTGACCCGCCATTCCTATGCACCGATCTTCATCCTCGTCGCCGCACTGGTGCCGCTGTCGCTGGCCGCGCTGTGGTGGTGGACCGGACCGATCCACAAGCTCGACCGCACCGACGGTTGAGCCC
>NZ_JBFTOJ010000236.1:0-5012 GCF_056397905.1 Stenotrophomonas sp. 05L414_2 | reverse complement strand
GCGCACGTGAGGTGGTCGCGCCGCCGATCATCAGTGGCAGGTCAAAGCCCTGCCGCTGCATTTCACGGGCGACATGGCTCATTTCTTCCAGTGACGGCGTGATCARGCCGGACAGGCCGATGATGTCGGCCTGGTGCTCGCGGGCGGCATCGAGGATCTTCTGCGCCGGCACCATCACGCCCAGATCGATCACCTCGAAGTTGTTGCAGGCCAGGACCACGCCGACGATGTTCTTGCCGATGTCGTGSACRTCGCCCTTCACCGTGGCCATGATGATCTTGCCGTTGCTCTTGGCGGTGTCGCCGCTGCGGGCCTTTTCGGCTTCGATGTAGGGCAGCAGGTAGGCCACTGCCTTCTTCATCACACGTGCCGATTTCACCACCTGCGGCAGGAACATCTTGCCGGCACCGAACAGGTCGCCGACCACGTTCATGCCGGCCATCAGCGGGCCTTCAATGACGTCCAGCGGGCGGCTGGAACGTTGCCGGGCTTCTTCGGTATCGGCGTCGACCCAGGCATCCAGGCCATGCACCAGCGCATGCGCCAACCGTGCGTCCACCGGCTTCTCGCGCCAGGCCAGGTCTTCGGTCTTCGCCGCGCCCTTGCTGCCCTTGTAGCGCTCGGCGATTTCAAGCAGGCGCTCGGTGGCATCAGAGCGGCGGTTGAGGATCACGTCCTCCACGCGCTCGCGCAGTTCCGGCTCCAGCTCGTCGTAGATCGGCATGGCGCCGGCGTTGACGATGCCCATGTCCATGCCCGCGGCGATCGCGTGGTACAGGAACACCGAGTGGATCGCCTGGCGCACGGTTTCGTTGCCGCGGAACGAGAACGAAACGTTGGACACGCCGCCGGACACATGGCAGTGCGGCAGCGTCTGCTTGATGATGCGGGTGGCTTCGATGAAGTCGACCGCATAGTTGTCATGCTCTTCAATGCCGGTGGCGACGGCGAAGATGTTCGGGTCGAAGATGATGTCCTGTGGCGGGAAGCCGATTTCATCGACCAGCAGGCGATAGGCGCGGGTGCAGATTTCAACCTTTCGCGCGCAGGTATCGGCCTGCCCGCTCTCATCGAAGGCCATCACCACCGCCGCCGCACCGTAGCGCAGCACTTTGCGCGCGTGCTCGCGGAACAGGTCCTCGCCTTCCTTCAGCGAGATCGAATTGACCACGCTCTTGCCCTGCAGGCACTTCAGGCCAGCCTCGATCACGCTCCACTTGGAGGAATCGACCATTACCGGGATGCGGGCGATGTCCGGCTCGGACATGATCAGGTTGAGGTAGCGGGTCATCGCCGCTTCCGAATCGATCAGGCCCTCGTCCATGTTGACGTCGAGGATCTGTGCGCCGCTGGCCACCTGCTGCCGGGCCACGTCCACCGCTTCTTCGTAACGGCCTTCCTTGATCAGTTTGCGGAACTGCGCGCTGCCGGTGACGTTGGTGCGTTCGCCGACATTGACGAACAGCAGATCCGGGGTGATGACCAGCGGTTCCAGGCCGGACAGGCGGGTAGGGCGGACAGGCGTCATGATCGGCGGCAACTCAGCGGCAACAGGGGGACGTGCGGGAGGGGGTGGAGGTGTTCATGCCGCCTGCACCTGGGCGGCAGGCAGGGCGCGGGGCGGCAGCCCGGCCACCGCCAGCGCGATCGCGCGGATGTGGTCCGGGGTGGAGCCACAGCAGCCGCCGACCAGATTGAGCAGGCCATCTTCGGCAAAGCCACGCAGGGTGGCGGCCATTTCCTCGGGTGTTTCGTCGTACTCACCGAATGCATTGGGCAGGCCGGCGTTGGGATGGGCACTGACGTAGCAGTCCGACACCTGCGACAGGGTTTCCACGTGCGGACGCATGGCATCGGCGCCGAGTGCGCAGTTCAGGCCGATCGACAACGGCCGTGCATGCGCGAGTGACGCCTGGAACGCCTCGGCGGTCTGTCCGGACAGGGTGCGCCCGGAAGCATCGGTGATGGTGCCGGAAATCATGATCGGCAGCCGCGCGCCACGTGCATCGAAGGCCTCCTCGATGGCGTACAGCGCAGCCTTGGCGTTGAGCGTATCGAAGATGGTCTCGACCATGATCGTGTCGGCGCCACCATCGATCAGGCCATCGATGGCTTCGCGGTAGGTGCCGCGCAGCTCATCGAAACTGGTGTTGCGGAAGCCGGGATCATTGACGTCCGGACTGATCGAAGCGGTGCGGCTGGTCGGGCCGAGCACGCCGATGACGAAGCGCGGCTTGTCCGGTGTGGTGGCCGCCACCGCATCGCAGCAGGCACGTGCGACGGCCGCACCCGCCTTGTTCAGCTCGTACACCAGGTGTTCGAGGTGGTAGTCGGCCTGGCTGACCGAGGTGGCGTTGAAGGTGTTGGTTTCCACCAGGTCCGCGCCCGCTTCCAGGTAGGCGGTGTGGATGCCGGCGATGACCTCCGGCCGGGTCAGCAGCAACAGGTCGTTGTTGCCCTTCAGGTCGTGGCCTTCGGGTGTGCTGCCGTGGTCGCAGCCGGGCCCATGGGCGTGGTCGTAACCGCCGGCGAAGCGCTCGCCCCGGTAATCCTCTTCCTGCAGGCCGTGGCGCTGGATCATCGTGCCCATCGCGCCGTCGATGATCAGGATCCGATCACGCAGGGCAGCGAGCAGCGATTCCACGCGTTCCGGGTGCAGCCAGGGCAATGCGGGCATGTCGACCTCAGGGTTTGTTGGCGATCAGCGAGATCACTTCGAAATGCGGCGGGCGCTTTTCGCGGGTGACCGTTTCCAGGTTGGAGACCTGCAGGCCGGCCTTGTCGACGAACTTCTTCAGCTCCTTGTCGCTGAAGCCGAGGTTGACATGGCCATAAGCATCGACCGCGGCCTTGTGCTCGTGGCGGGCCAGGCTGCACAGCAGCAGGCGACCGCCCGGGCGCAGTACGCGCGCGGCTTCGGTGACCGCCTGCGCCGGCTTGCTGGCGTAGGTCAGGGCGTGCATCAGCACCACAAGGTCGAAGCTGCGGTCCTTGAAGGGCAGGGCATGCATGTCGCCCTCGCGGACTTCCACGTTCGGCAGGCGGCGCAGGCGTTCGCTGGCGGCGGCCACCACGCGCGCACTGGTATCGATGCAGATGTAGCGCCTGGCGTGCGGGGCGACCAGTTCGGCCAGCACACCGTCGCCGGAGGCGATATCCAGCACGTCGCCGGTTTCCAGCAATGGCAGCGCGGTGCGCGCCAGCGCTTCCCAGGTGCGGCCCGGGGAGTAGTGGCGCTCCATGTCGCCGGCCACGCTGTCGGCCCAGTTCTGGTCGGCAGCGCGGTGGGCGAGCACCGCCGCTACCCGTTCAGCATCCTGGCGCAGCAACGGGTCGTCGCTTCCGTTGCTCAGGGCATGCCACAATGCACGCTGCGCCGGGTCCAGCTGGGCTTCGTCGAAGCGGTAGTAGGCCGACACGCCCGCACGGCGGTCGCGCACAAGGCCGGCTTCCTTCAGGCGCGCCAGATGAGTCGATACCCGCGGCTGCGCCAACCGGGTGATGGCCGAAAGCTCGGCCACGGTCAGCTCTTCCTGCTCCAGCAGCGCCAGCAGGCGCACGCGGGTAGCATCGGCGAACACCTTCAGGCGGGTCGACCAGTCCTCCAGATCCATAAGTATCCACCTATCGCGATATAGAGATATATTCGCCGACGACACCCCTTCCGGTCAAGTCGCAGCTCCCCACGAGTCAGCCRCCGATGGCCGGCCCCCGGTACAATCGGCGAACCATTTTCCCGGGAGGGTGTTGTGGATTTCAGCTTTACCGAAGAGCAGTTGATGCTGCAGGACGTTGCGCGCCGGATCGCGCAGGAAAAGATCGCCCCGAGCGCGGAGCACCATGACCGTACCGGTGAGTTCCCGCTGGACAACATCCGCCTGCTGGGCGAGAACGGCCTGATGGGCATCGAAGTGCCGACCGAATACGGTGGCGCGGGCATGGACCCGATCGCGTACGTGCTGGCGATGGTGGAGGTCGCCGCCGGTGATGCTGCGCATTCGACCATCATGTCGGTCAACAATTCGCTGTTCTGCAACGGCATCCTGACCCATGGCAGCGAAGCGCAGAAGCAGAAGTACGTGCGCGCCATCGCCGAAGGCGAGGCCATCGGTGCATTCGCGCTGACCGAGCCGCAGTCGGGCTCGGACGCCACTGCCATGCGTTGCCGCGCGGTCAAGCAGGCCGACGGCAGCTATGTCATCAATGGCAAGAAGAGCTGGATCACTTCCGGCCCGGTGGCCAAGTACATCGTGCTGTTCGCGATGAGCGAGCCGGACAAGGGCGCGCGTGGCATCACCGCGTTCATGATCGACACCGACAAGGCCGGTTTCGGCCGCGGCAAGACCGAACCGAAGCTGGGCATCCGTGCCTCGGCCACCTGCGAGATCGAGTTCAACGATTACGTGGCGCAGCCCGAAGACGTGCTGGGGCAGGAAGGCGAGGGCTTCAAGATCGCCATGGGCGTACTCGACGCCGGCCGCATCGGCATTGCCTCGCAGGCGATCGGTATTGCCCGTGCCGCCTATGAAGCGACCCTGGAGTATGTGAAGGACCGCAAGGCCTTCGGTGCGGCCATCGGTACGTTCCAGATGACCCAGGCGAAGATTGCCGACATGAAGTGCAAGCTGGATGCGGCACTGCTGCTGACCCTGCGTGCGGCATGGGTGAAGGGCGAGGGCAAGCGCTTCAGCAACGAGGCCGCCATCGCCAAGCTGACCGCTTCGGAAGCGGCAATGTGGATCACCCACCAGGCCGTACAGATCCATGGCGGCATGGGCTATTCCAAGGAAATGCCGCTGGAGCGCTACTTCCGTGATGCCAAGATCACCGAGATCTACGAAGGCACCTCGGAGATCCAGCGCCTGGTGATCGCCCGCAACGAGACCGGTCTGCGTTGATTTTCCCGTGCCGCGCCGCTGCAATGGCGGCGCGGCAGTAGATCCACGCCATGCGTGGATGGCGTTGTGCCCAGATGGCATGCCCCTCTGGCTTTCCAGGATGCATGCTGCTGC
>NZ_JBFTOJ010000235.1:0-5064 GCF_056397905.1 Stenotrophomonas sp. 05L414_2 | reverse complement strand
TTCCAGGACAAGGTGGCCATCGTCACCGGTGGTGGCCGTGATATCGGCCGTGCCGTCTCGATCAAGCTGGCTGCGGCCGGTGCACGCGTCTGCCTCAACTACGCCAACGACGAAGCCAGCGCGCAGGAAACGCTGGCGCTGATCAAGGCGGCCGGTGGCCAGGCCATCGCCCACCGCGCCGACGTCACCGATCCCGCCGCCGTGGCCGGCTTGGTCGCAGCAACGCAGGCTGCATTCGGCCAGCGCATCGACGTGCTGGTGAACGTGGCCGGCGGCATGGTCGAGCGTCGTCCGCTGGCCGACATCGACCCGGCGTTCTTCCACAAGGTCATCGACCTCAACCTGACCTCCACCTACCTGACCACCCACGCGGTGGTACCGCACATGGGCGAAGGCGCGGCGATCGTGAACTTCGCCTCGCAGGCCGGTCGTGATGGCGGAGGCCCTGGTGCGGCGATCTATGCCACTGCCAAGGCGGCTGTGATGACCTTCACCCGGGCCATGGCCAAGGAGCTGGGGCCGAAGGGTATCCGCGTCAACGCACTGTGCTGCGGCATGATCGCCACCCGCTTCCATGACGAATTCACCAAACCGGAAGTGCGTACGGCGGTGGCCGGCGCGACGCCGCTGCGTCGCCAGGGCCTGCCGGAGGAAGCCGCCGATGCGGCGGTCTACCTGGCGTCGGCAGCGGCAGCGTTCATCACCGGTGCCAATCTGGACGTCAACGGCGGCACCTACTTCTCCTGACCGGATCGAAGCCCATGCAGCGCTGGATCACCCTGCTTTCCCTGGCCATCGGCACCGCCGTGGCCGCCCCCGTGGCGCTGGCCGCACCGGTCTGGGTCACCGCCTGGACCGCTTCGCCCGCGCCTGACCGCAAGGATGGCAGCGCTGACGCGCCCGTGCAGTTCGCAGCGCAGACCGTGCGCCAGGACATGCGCCTGGGTAGCAGGGGCGATGCGCTGCGGCTGCGCATCAGCAACGAACTGGGCACCACGCCGCTGCATGTGGAAGATGTACGGGTGCGCCTGAAGGATGGCAAGGCGGCAGCGCTGCCGGTCACCGTCGATGGACGCACGTCCATCGACGTACCGGTGGGCGCAGCGCTGCTCAGTGATGCACTGCCCTTGCGGGTTGCCGCCCTGCAGGAGATCAGCGTGACCGCGTACTTCCCGCAGCCCACCCGCCCTGCAGTGCGCCGTACGGTGGTGCGGGTGGTCGACGGAAAGCAGGACGCGGTGGCCGACAGCGTGCGCGTGGGCTACCAGCAGAACGTGTTCTCYGCGGTACTGGTGCAGCGCGCGGACCGGCCGCAGGTGATCGTGGCCCTGGGTGATTCCATCACCGAGGGCGCGACGGCCTCGCGTGGCTCGTTCAACCAATGGCCCGAGCGCTTGGGCCAGCGCCTGCAGCAGGCGTGCCCGGACCGCTTCGTGGTGCTCAACCAGGGCATCAGCGGCAACAAGCTGCTGGACCATGGCCGCAGCCACAGCGCGCTGTCACGGCTGGATCGCGACGTGATCGCAGTGGCCGACGCCGACCAGGTGATCCTGTTCGAAGGCATCAATGACATCCGCCACGGTGGCGGCGCACAGCCGCTGCCGGGACGCAGCGCGGCAGACATGCTGCTGGGCTACCGCCAGGTCGCCGCCCGGCTGCATGCACATGGTATCCGCGCTCATCTCGGCACACTGACGCCCTTCGGCGATTCGGAGCGCTACGAACCGGTATCGGCCACCACCCGCACCGCGATCAACCAATGGGCGCGTGGCCAGGACACCGGCTTCGATGGCGTGGTGGATTTCGATGCAGCCCTGCGTGATCCGAAAGAGCCGGAATCATTGCCGGCGGACATCACCCGCGATCATCTGCACCCGAACGACGAGGGCTATCGGCGCATGGCCGACGCGATCAACCTGGCGGCGGTGGGCTGCAACGTGCGTTGAGTCGTACGGCGCCGGCCGGCGCGCACGGCGAGATCACCACTTCACCCTGCCACGCAGGATGTCGGCGAACATCACCCAGTCACCGATGAACGAATACAGTGGATGACGAAATGTTGCAGGGCGGTTCTTCTCGAAGAAGAAGTGACCGACCCAGGCAAAGCCGTAGCCGCAGGCCAATGCCGCCAACAGCAGCAGCGGCTGTCCGCGCAGTGCGGCGATGGCGACCAGCAGCAGTACGCCGCAGCTGCCGATGAAGTGCAGGCGTCGTGATGTCGTGTTGCGGTGCTCGCTGAGGTAGAACGGATAGAACTCGCGGAAGCTGGCGAAGCGGGACATGCGCGTGCTCCGTTCGTTGAAGGTGCCGAGCCATGCCCGGCTGTTGTTGCCACAACAACGGTCGAGCATTGCTCGACTCTACACCTGCCCGGCTTACCCCGGTTGCCGCGGCCCGAACATGATCACCGCCATGCCGGCCAGGCAAAGCGCAGCCCCCAGCATGTCCCAACGGCTGGGACGGATGCCATCGACGAGCCACAGCCAGAACAGCGCCGTGCCGATGTACACGCCACCGTACGCTGCGTACACGCGTCCGCTGGCGGTCGGGTGCAGGGTCAGCAGCCAGGCGAACAACGCCAGGCTGGCCGCCGCCRGCAACAGCAGCCAGATACTGCCACCCTTGCGCAGCCACAGCCACGGCAGGTAGCAGCCGATGATCTCGGCCAGCGCGGTCAGCAGGAACAGACCGAGCGTTTTCACGCTTTTTCGGTGGCCTTGGCGTGCTGCCAGAGCGCTTCCTGCGCATCCAGATCGAGTGCGGCCAGCGAATCGCCTTGTGCCTCGGCCTGCGCCTCCATCGAACGGAAGCGACGTTCGAACTTGTGGTTGGCCCCACGCAGCGCGGCACCCAGATCGATGTCCGCATGGCGCGCCAGGTTGGCGCACACGAACAGCAGGTCACCCAGTTCCTCCTGCAGGCGCGCCTTGTTGCCCACGATGTCACCGCGTTCGAACTCTTCGCGCAGTTCCTGCAGTTCCTCGGCCGCCTTGTCCAGTACCGGCAGCGGACCGGGCCAATCGAAACCCACCTTGGCCGCGCGCGACTGCAGCTTCACCGCCCGCTGCCATTCCGGCAGGCCACGGGAGATCCCGGCCAGCGCCGAGGTGTCCTTATCGCCCTTTGCCGCGCGCTCGGCACGCTTGATCGCGTCCCAGTTACGCATCACGCCGTCGGCATCCTCGACGCTGACATCGGCAAACACATGCGGGTGCCGCCGCTGCATCTTGTCGCTGATCGCGCGCGCGACCTCGGCGAAGGCAAACGCACCCTGTTCTTCAGCCATGCGCGCATGAAACACGACCTGCAGCAGCAGGTCACCCAGTTCATCGCAGAGGTCGTCGAGGTCGCCCCGATCGATCGCGTCGGCCACTTCGTAGGCTTCTTCGATCGTATAGGGGGCGATGGTGGCGAAGTTCTGTTCCAGGTCCCAGGGACAGCCACCCTGCGGGTCGCGCAGGCGCGCCATGATGGCCAGCAGGCGCTCCAGCTCCGCGCTGGCGTTGCCGGTGGCAGGGGTTTCGTGCGTGCTCATGCGTTTCTCCTGGATCAATCGGACAACCAGTCCCGCCACGGCAGGCTGGTATCGCCCAGCGCCATGAAATCGCCGTTCAACAGCGTCGGCCGGCGGTTGTAGCGGAACGGCTTGCCGGTCCCGACCGAGAGCACCGCGCCACCGGCCGCGTGCAGCACGCACTGGCCAGCAGCGGTATCCCATTCGGAGGTCGGGCCCAGCCGCGGATAGACATCCAGTCCGCCTTCGGCGATCCGGCAGAATTTCAGCGAAGAGCCCTGCACCACGGTCTCGATGTCGCCCATGCGGGCCAGCAGGGCATTCGTCTCCGCTGAACGATGCGAGCGGCTGGCGGCGACGCGAAGGGGCGCAGTCGCAGGTGTACGGGTACGCAGCACGGTGTCATGCACACCCTGCCGGCGATACGCCAGCTCGCCTCGCATCGCGTGCCAGACAATGCCGGTGACCGGCGACTGGACCACGCCGAAGGCCGGGGCGCCCTGGTAGATCAGCGCGATGTTGACGCTGAACTCGCCATTGCGCTTGACGAAATCGCGGGTGCCATCAAGCGGGTCGACCAGCCAGTACGCGCCCCAGTGCTGACGCTGCTCCCAGGGCACCAGCGGCGACTCCTCCGACAGGATCGGCAGGTCCGGTGTCAGCTGGCGCAGCCCCTGCTGGATCACCCGGTCGGCGGCAAGGTCGGCAGCGGTGACCGGGCTGTCGTCGTCCTTGAGTGTCACATCGAAACCGTTGCTGTAGACCTGCATGATCGCCTGCCCGGCTTCCTGGGCGATGGCGATCGCGGTTTCGCGCAGTTCCGTGGTCAGCTTGATCATCGTGCTCCCTGCAGCCACTGGCGGGCGATGAACAGCGCCGCCAGCGAACGCCCTTCGGAAAAGTCCTCGCGCAGCATCAACTGGTCCAGATCGGCCAGCTTCCACGGCACCACTTCCAGTTCCTCCGGCTCGTCGCCGGCCAGCTTCTCCGGATACAGGTCGCGCGCGACCACCAGCCAGGACTGATGGCTCATGTAGGTCGGCGCCAGGGTCATCGCGCGCAGCACGTCGACCCGCCGAGCGCCATAGCCGGCCTCTTCCTTCAGCTCACGGTCGGCGGCCTGCTCCGGCGTTTCGCCGGCATCGATCCGGCCCTTCACCAGGCCAAGCTCGTAGCGGTGCATGCCGGCCGCGTATTCACGTACCAGCAGCACGGTTTCTTCATCCAGCATCGGCACCACCACCACCGCGCCATGGCCACGGCTGACCAGGCGTTCGAAGCGGCGGCGTTCGCCGTTGGAGAACTCCAGGTCCAGGTGCTGGCGCTGGAAGGGCCCGTTCTCCTCGTCGGTGATCCGATGGATGATCGGCAGAGGACGCCTTGCGCGGTCATCGTTCACGCGGAATCTCCGGGGCAGACGGCGCGTGCGCCGAGGCCGATAGAATGTGCAGGCAGCAACATGTTCATGAGCCCGAAATGCTAGCAGACCCAACCCCCTCTCCGCTGGTCCAGCACTGGCGGCAACGCGACCTCAAGGTCCTGTGGCACCC
>NZ_JBFTOJ010000234.1:0-5083 GCF_056397905.1 Stenotrophomonas sp. 05L414_2 | reverse complement strand
ACCCAGCGCGGCTGTTGCTTCATGCAGTTCGCGACCAAGCCCCCGCCACGAGGGGCTCAGCCGTTGGCTGGAATCACAGTTCCGAGCGAATGCGCTCGCGCAGCGCCTGCAGATCCTTGGCAAACGCATCGATACCGGTCGCCAGCTTCTCGGTCGCCATCGGATCGGCGGCCAGGTCGGCTGCGAACTTTGCCGCGTCGATCGGCGTCACCTGCACCGCTTCAGCGGCACCGGCCACCAGCTTGCGCGGCAGCGCGCCGTGGTCGGCGTCGAGCTTCTCCAGCAGGTCCGGCGAAATGGTCAGGCGGTCGCAGCCGGCCAGCGCTTCGATCTGCGCGGTCGAACGGAACGAGGCGCCCATCACCACGGTCGGCGAACCGCGGCGCTTGAATTCGGCATACACCCCACGCACGAACACCACGCCCGGGTCCTCGTCGATGTTCGCCGGGGTCTGGCCGTTGGCCACGTACCAGTCCAGGATGCGGCCGACGAACGGCGAGATCAGGAACGCACCGGCTTCGCTGCAGGCCAGCGCCTGGGTGGGGTTGAAGATCAGGGTCAGGTTGCAGTCGATGCCTTCGGCCTGCAGCACGCGCGCGGCTTCCACGCCTTCCCAGGTCGCAGCGATCTTGATCAGGATCTTCTCGCGCGGCACGCCGGCATCGGCGTACATCTGGATGAACTGACGGGCCTTGGCCACGGTCGCGGTGGTGTCGTGGGCCTGGTCGGCATCCACTTCGGTGGAGACGCGGCCCGGCACCAGCGTGCTCAGCAGCGCACCGACGCCGATGGTCAGGCGGTCGGCCACGGCGTGCACCACGGCCTCGCGGTCGCCGCCCTGCTGGCGGCCCCAGGCCAGTTCGCGTTCGATCAGTTCCGCATAGACCGGCAGGTCCAGCGCCTTCTTCACCAGGGTCGGATTGGTGGTGCAGTCCACCGGCTGCAGGCGCTTGATCGCCTCGTAGTCACCGGTATCGGCAACGACCACGGACAGTTCGCGCAGCTGGGACAGTTTGGACGGGGTACTCATTACGGCTCCTGGTGCGGGGATTGCAGGGAAACTGATCGCGCGCGGTTCGCAGCGCAGGTCAGGGACGGTCGTTGTGGACCGCGCTCACGCGCAGCCGCAGCTTGCGGCCGCCCGGGGCGGTCCAGTCGATGCTCTGGCCAACGGCCAGGCCAAGCAGGGCGCTGCCGACGGGCGCCAGCACGGACACCTTGCCTTCATCGACATTGGCTTCACGGGGGAAGACCAGGGTCAGGACATGCTTCTCGCCCGACACTTCATCTTCGCACTCCACGCGCGAATGCATCATGACGATGCCTTCGGGAATCTGGTCTGGCGGCAACACGGTTGCGCGGTTGAGCTCGTCGGCAAGCGTGCGCGCGGCCGGCGTCTGGCTGTGTGCCGGGGATTCGAGCATGGCGTCCAGGCGGTCCATGTCGAGGGTGGAAACAGTGATCGACGGCGGAAGGCCGCTGGCGGTGTTCATGGTGACGCTCCTTGGTTGAAAGCCATGCAAAAGGCGGCACCTGCTGGCGCCGCCTGACTGTATTGTGGGGACAAATGCGGCCGGAATCGACTCCCGCCGGTTTCGATGCCCGGCTGCGGTGTCTCAGCCGTTCAGCACCGGCGTGGGCGGGGTGGCAGCATCGCCGCTTGGCGGGGCCAGCGCCTCCAGCGTGAACAGCGCATCGGGCAGGCGCTTGAACTGCTCGGCCAGCTCCATCAGGAACTCGTTCATTGCCGAGCTGCGCCGCCAGATCATGGCGATGCGACGGCTGGGACGGCCCTCGCCGACGAAGTCGAGCAGGCGGATGTTGTTCGAGCGTGGCACCGGCGGCTGTACCGACAGGCTGGGCAGCAGGGTGATGCCCACGTCGGCGGCGACCATCTGTCGCAGCGTTTCCAGGCTGGTGGCGCGGAATTCGGATTTTTCGTTGGCGCCGAACAGTCGACAGACTTCCAGCGCCTGGTCACGCAGGCAGTGGCCGTCTTCCAGCAGCAGCAGCTTCTGCGTGGCCAGTTCCTGTACGTCCAGATGCTCGCGCGTGGCCAGCGGGTGGCGGCCGGACACGGCCAGCAGGAACGGTTCCTCGAACAGGAATTCGGCGTGCAGCTGGTCGTCGATCACCGGCAGTGCCAACAGCGCGGCGTCGAGCCTGCCTTCGCGCAGGCGCTCCAGCAGCACATCGCTCTTTTCCTCCACCAGCAGCAGTTCCAGCTCGGGGAAGCGCGTGCGGATGCGCGGAATCACGTGCGGTAGCAGGTATGGGCCGAGGGTGGGGAAGATCCCCAGGCGCACCGTGCCCGCTTCGGGATCGCGGCTGCGTCGCGCCGCTTCTTTCAGCTGCTCCACTTCGGCCACGATCACCCGTGCCCGCGCGGCCGCTTCGTGGCCGGCGGGGGTCAACATCACCTTGCGCGGTGCGCGTTCCACCAGCGGCAGGCCCAGTTCCTCTTCCAGCTTGCGGATCTGGGTCGACAGCGTGGGCTGGCTGACGAAGCAGGAGGCGGCGGCCCGGCCGAAGTGCTTGTGATCGGCCAGGGCCACCAGGTATTTCAGGTCACGCAGGTTCATCCTCAGACCTCTCGGGGTACTGCACCGGCAGGGCGTGCCCAGCCGGTTGATGGTGCTCCCGATGGCCTGGGAACGTTGGATCAGGCCGCTTCGGCCACCGCACCGCTGCTCTTGGGAACCGAGGAGCGGATCAGGTGATCGAAAGCGCTCAGTGCGGCGGTCGAACCGGCGCCCATCGCGATGATGATCTGCTTGTAGGGTACCGTCGTGCAATCGCCCGCGGCGAACACACCCGGCAGATTGGTCTGCCCGCGGTCATCGATGACGATCTCGCCACGCGGCGAAAGGGCCACGGTGTCCTTCAGCCATTCGGTGTTCGGCAGCAGGCCGATCTGCACGAAGATGCCTTCCAGTTCGACGCGATGGGAGTCGCCGCCGACACGGTCCTTGTAGACCAGGCCGGTGACGCGGCTGCCGTCGCCCAGCACTTCGGTGGTCTGCGCGCTGGTCAGCACGGTGACATTGGCCAGGCTGCGCAGCTTCTTCTGCAGCACTTCGTCGGCACGCAGGCTGGAATCGAACTCCAGCAGGGTCACATGCGACACGATGCCGGCCAGATCGATGGCCGCTTCAACGCCGGAATTGCCGCCGCCGATCACCGCCACGCGCTTGCCCTTGAACAGCGGGCCGTCGCAGTGCGGGCAGTACGCCACGCCCTTGTTGCGGTACTGGTCTTCGCCGGGCACGTTCATCTGCCGCCAGCGCGCGCCGGTGGACAGGATCACCGAGCGCGACTTCAACACCGCGCCGTTTTCCAGCTGCACCTGCACCAGGCCGTCTTCGCCGGCGGGCACCAGCGCACTGGCGCGCTGCAGATCCATGATGTCGACCTCGTACTCGCGCACGTGCTGTTCCAGCGCCGTGGCCAGCTTCGGGCCTTCGGTCTCCTTCACCGAAATGAAGTTCTCGATCGCCATGGTGTCCAGCACCTGGCCACCGAAACGCTCGGCGGCGATGCCGGTACGGATGCCCTTGCGCGCGGCATAGATCGCCGCAGCGGCGCCGGCCGGGCCACCACCGACCACCAGCACGTCGAAGGCGTCCTTGGCGGCGATCTTCTCGGCATCGCGCTTGCTGGCGTTGGTGTCCAGCTTGGCCACGATCTGCTCCAGGGTCATGCGGCCCTGGTCGAACACCGCGCCGTTGAGGTAGACGGTCGGCACCGACATGATCTCGCGCTGCTCGACTTCCTCCTGGAACAGCGCGCCGTCGATGGCCACGTGCTGGATGCGCGGGTTGAGCACCGCGGCCAGGTTCAGTGCCTGCACCACGTCCGGGCAGTTCTGGCAGGACAGCGAGAAATAGGTTTCAAACCGGTAGTCGCCTTCCAGGTTCTGCACCTGCTCGATCAGCTCGGCAGTGGCCTTGGACGGATGCCCGCCGACCTGCAGCAGGGCCAGCACCAGCGAAGTGAACTCGTGGCCCATCGGCAGGCCGGCGAAGGTCAGGTGGATGTCCTGGCCCGGCGTCCCCAGGTCGAAGGACGGCACGCGGCCTTGGCCGTCGCGCAGCACCTGCAGCGAGATCTTGTCCGACAGGCTTTCCAGGGTCTGCAGCAGTTCCAGCATCTCCTGCGACTTGGCACCGTCGTCGGCATGCGCGGTGATCTGGATCGGGCGGGTCACGCGCTCCAGATAGGTCTTCAGCTGCGACTGCAGGTTGGCGTCCAACATGGTCTTCTCCTGGCTTCAGGCAAAACGGGGGCGTGGCACCGCTGTAGAAGGTAGCGGACCAGCGAGGGGGTAGGGGTGAACCCAAGAGGGCAGCGCGGACCTGTGGAAGGGGCGATGCGGGCGCGGCCGTCTTGGGTTCACCCCCACGCCGGCGATGTGGCCGGCACGGGGATGGGCGCGCCACAGCGTGGGGCTGCGGCAGGCCGGTGCTGCTTTAGATCTTGCCGACCAGGTCCAGCGACGGGGTCAGGGTCTTCTCGCCTTCCTTCCACTTGGCCGGGCAGACCTGGTTCGGGTTGGCGGCGGTGAACTGGGCAGCCTTCAGCTTGCGCAGGGTCTCGGAGACGTCACGGGCGATCTCGTTGGAGTGGATCTCCAGGGTCTTGATCACGCCTTCCGGGTTGATGATGAAGGTGCCGCGCAGGGCCAGGCCTTCTTCTTCGATGTGCACGCCGAAGGCGCGGGTCAGCTGGTGGGTCGGGTCGCCGACCAGCGGGAACTGGGCCTTGCCCACGGCCGGCGAGGTTTCGTGCCAGACCTTGTGCGAGAAGTGGGTGTCGGTGGTGACGATGTAGACCTCGGCGCCGGCCTTCTTGAATTCGGCGTAATGGTCAGCGGCGTCTTCGATCTCGGTCGGGCAGTTGAAGGTGAAGGCTGCCGGCATGAAGATCAGGACCGACCACTGGCCCTTCAGGGTGCTGTCGGAGACCTTGATGAACTCGCCATTCAGGTAAGCGTTGGCTTCGAACGGCTGGATCTGGGTGTTGATCAGGGACATCGTTTTTCCTCTGGGTGAAGGGGAGTGGGTGAATCGGGAGTGGGTGAATC
>NZ_JBFTOJ010000233.1:0-5085 GCF_056397905.1 Stenotrophomonas sp. 05L414_2 | reverse complement strand
TCCACCGCCAACATCCTCAGTGCCGCCAACGCGGTGATCGCGCACAACCCGGACCGCATCGGCAAGCAGCTGTGGACCGACAGTGGTGACGGCGAGCCGATCGACCTGTACGCGGCGTACAACGAGATGGACGAGGCGCGCTACATCGTCGAGCGCGCACGGCAGTGGGTGCGCGACGGYGGCAGCTACACCGAAGTGGCCGTGCTCTACCGCAGCAACGCGCAGTCGCGCGCGCTGGAAGAAGCGCTGCTGAGCGAACAGGTGCCGTACCGCGTGTATGGCGGCATGCGCTTCTTCGAGCGCGCCGAAGTGAAGGATGCGCTGGCCTACCTGCGGCTGCTGTCCAACCGCAACGACGACGCTGCATTCGAGCGCGCAGTGAATACGCCCACGCGTGGCATCGGTGACCGCACGCTGGACGAAGTGCGCCGCGAAGCGCGCGCCCAGGGCATCTCGCTGTGGGAAGCCACCATGCTGGTGACCCAGGGCAGCGCACTGGCGGCACGAGCCCGCAATGCGCTGGCCGGCTTCCTGGTGCTGGTCAACGAACTGCAGGCGCAGACCCTGCAGATGACCCTGGCCGAGCGCGTGGACCATGTGCTGGTGCGCTCGCAGCTGCGCGAGCACTGGAGCAAGGAAAGCCGCAACGCGCTGGATTCGGAATCGCGCACCGACAACCTCGACGAACTGGTGTCGGTGGCCTCGCGCTTCGTGCGCCGTGCCGACGACATCGAGGAAGTAGGCGAGGACATGGACGAGCTGGTCGCGTTCCTGGCCTACGCGGCGCTGGAGGCCGGTGAGGGCCAGGCGCAGGCCGGCGAGGAAGGCGTGCAGCTGATGACGCTGCACTCGGCCAAGGGCCTGGAATTCCCGCTGGTGTTCCTGGCCGGCGTGGAAGAGGGGCTGTTCCCCAGTGCACGGTCGCTGGAGGAAAGCGGGCGGCTGGAGGAAGAGCGTCGGCTGGCCTACGTCGGCATCACCCGCGCGCGGCAGAAGCTGGTGCTCAGCTACGCCGAATCGCGGCGCATCCACGGCCAGGACAGCTACAGCCTTCCTTCGCGTTTCCTGCGCGAGATCCCGCGCGAGCTGCTGCACGAAGTGCGGCCGAAGGTGCAGGTCTCGCGGCCGGCGTCGATGGGCGCAAGCCGGGTGATGGGACACGCCGCCATCGAAACGCCGCCGATCAAGCTGGGTGCGCTGGTCAATCATCCCAAGTTCGGCGAAGGCATGGTGACCGACTACGAAGGCAACGGTGCCCACGCACGCGTGCAGATCGAGTTCGCCGACGCCGGCAGCAAGTGGCTGGTGATGGCGTATGCCAACCTGACGGTGATCTGATCACCGCCGGGGTCGGATCCCTCCCGTAGGAGGGCTCTGACCCCGACGCGATGGAAAGCAGCCGAGCACGGGCTCGGCTCTACAAAGGCGAGTGCTCATGACCCGCAACGTGCTCTTCCTCTGCAGCCAGAACCGCCTGCGCAGCCCGACGGCCGAGCAGGTGTTCGCCGATTGGCCGGGCGTCGAAACCGCCTCGGCCGGGCTGCTCGCCGACGCCGAGGAAGTGCTCAGCCCCGAGCTGCTGCAATGGACCGACCTGGTGTTCGTGATGGAGCGGGCGCACCGCAACCGGCTTTCCAGCCGCTACAAGGCATGGTTGAACGGCAAGCGGGTGATCTGCCTGGATATTCCCGATGACTACGAGTACATGGATCCGGTGCTGGTGGAACTGCTCAAGCGCAAAGTGATCACGTTCCTGCGCTGACCCGGGCGGCGATCAGTCCTGCGCCTGCGGTTGCGCGGCCGTGTCCTGTTCGGACATGGACTGCTGCAGGCTGCTGCTGAAGCTCTTCACCGCGCGTTCCAGGGCGATCTCCCAGTTCTCCCGCGAGGCGACCTGGAAGATGTTTGCGCCATGGCCGGTAGTCGTGAAGGTGCGCGTCTGGCCATCCTTGCGTGCCGTCACCTGTACCGCGATGTCTGCAAGCATCCGCTGGGTGTACGTCGCGGCGCGCCAAACATTCACCGGAGCACTTACCGAAAAATCGGTCAGCGTGGTTTCCAGGTGCGTGCACGATGCTTCGCAGTTGTCGGCAGTCCGATAACCCATGTTGCGCAGCGCTTGGATCATGATCTCGCGTGCCTTGTCCGGCGCTGTGGACGTTTCGAGCTCCACCAGCACGCCATTGCCGGCACGGATGACACCACCGATGTTCTTCGCACGCGCCGCCGATTGCACCTGCGGGAAGTACTGGGGGCGGTTGTCACGCACCGGGGCCACCACCACCACCGGGCCCTGCTCCGGGTTCACCCGGATGTCCGGCACGTTCACGCGCACCACTTCGGTGCGGATGCCACAGCCGGTGAGCAACAGCAGCAGTGCCAGCGTAATGATCGACTTCATGTATTCCCCCTGTTGGAATGGTGTCCTTGCGCCGCGCATTATCGCCTGCATATCGCCTGAAGGGACGAGGCGTCGACGCCGCAAAGCAGCCGGGCATGGCGCGGCTCTACAATAGCGGGCACACCTCCCAGGAACGCCCTCATGACCGAACCCACGCTGCATGTCACCGTGAAGTTGAACGCCAGGCTGCAGCCCGAGCATCGCCATGAGCTGTTCGAGGATCCGCTGGACGCGCTGTTGCAGGCGGCCGAGCTGGGCGGGATCACCGGAGGCGGTACTGCGATGTCCGACGAGGGCGAAGTCGAGTACGGCGATATCGAAGTGGCACTGGTCGATGCCGCGGGCGTGCCGAAGCTGGTCGACCTGCTGGAGCAGCTGGGGGCACCGAAGGGGTCGCAGGTGCAGGGCGCAGGCGAGGCCGACCGCAGCTTCGGCGTGACCGAAGGCCTGGGCATCTACCTGGATGGCCTGACCCTGCCTGACGAGGTGTACGAGCAGTGCGATTCGAACCACGTATTCGAACAGCTGTCCGAGCGCATCGATGGCCTGGGCGAGATCTGCAGCTGGTGGCAGGGCCCGAGCGAGACCGCGCTGTACATGTACGGCCAGTCGTTCGAGGCGATGCGTGAGGCGATCGCCGAGTTCGTCGGCAGCTACCCGCTGTGCCAGAACGCGCGCGTGGTGCAGATCGCCTGAAGCTGTGGTTTCGGGTGGAGCGGGCCGGCTGCTCCAGGTGCCGGAATAGCGGCGGCTGCCGGCCAGCGGCCGGCACTACCGGAGCGGGGTCAGCGTGCTGGCTGGGCGGCCGCAGCCTGCTGAGCGTTGTCGGCCTTGGCCAGTGATTTGCCGAACTGGTAGCCACCCACGAGCAGGACGACGGCAGCGACACAGGCCAGCACGATGATCAGGCCGGTTCTGGAAGTCGAGCGGGGGCGGTCCTGCATGGGAAATCTCCGTTCAGGTAGGGGGTCGCAGCCGGAGCATGCGCCGTGACCGGTGCACGCGCAAGCCGGGCCGTCGCGCTACCGGGCCGGCCCCCGCACCTGCTCCCAGTCCAGCCCGAACTTCGCCAGGTACTTGCGCAGGCGGTCGGCATCGTTGGTGCTGGCGCGCTGGGTGCGCGAGACCGCAAACAGCTCGCGCCCGGCGGCGGACAGCGACTTCGAGCGTGCACAGACCCGCACCACTTCTTCCAGCTGCACGCGGTCGAAACGGTCCAGCGCGTCCACGGCCTCGCCCAGCAGCGCATCCAGCGGAGACGGCGCATCGCCGCCGCGCCACTGTGCCCGCAGGCGCGCGATCTCGTCCTCCACGCCCTCGATCTGGATGCGCCCGGCGCTGGCCAACGTGGCCAGGCGCATGATCGACGCGCCCAGGTCGCGGAAGTTGCCRCGCCACGCCGCTTCCGGGCTGGTGGCGAATGCGAGATAGCGCGTGCGCGCCTCGGTGTTGAAGCGCACCCGCGCATGCTGGTCCAGCGACCAGCGCTCCAGCTCGAACTCGATGTTCGGCTCGATGTCTTCCATGCGCTGCGCCAGCCCGGGCAGGTGGTACGTCCACAGGTTGAGGCGCGCCAGCAGGTCTTCGCGGAAGCGGCCTTCCAGCACCGACTGCTGCAGATCGCGGTTGGTGCCGGCGATCAGCTGGAAATCGCTCTCCACTTCGCGGTCACTGCCGACCGGCAGGAAGCGCTTCTCTTCCAGCGCCCGCAGCAGCATCGCCTGTTCGTCCTGGCCGAGTTCGCCGATCTCGTCCAGGAACAGCAGCCCTTGGTGCGCTGAGCGCAGCAGGCCGGCACGGTCGCTGGAAGCGCCGGTATAGGCGCCTTTGGTGTGACCGAACAGGGTGCTCATCGCACCGTCGCCGCGCAGCGTGGCGCAGTTCACTTCGACGAAGCGACCGGGCAGCTGGTGCTTGAGCTTCTTCAGCTCGAACACGCGCTTGGCCAACTGGCTCTTGCCGGCGCCGGTTGGTCCCATCAGCAGCATCGGCGCACGTGAGCGGGTGGCCACCGTCTCGATCTGCTCGAT
This sequence comes from Stenotrophomonas sp. 05L414_2, assembly GCF_056397905.1. Classification (NCBI taxonomy): domain Bacteria; kingdom Pseudomonadati; phylum Pseudomonadota; class Gammaproteobacteria; order Lysobacterales; family Lysobacteraceae; genus Stenotrophomonas; species Stenotrophomonas sp. 05L414_2. Next base: position 654 of record NZ_JBFTOJ010000233.1, on the reverse strand, counting down.
CATCCGGTTGAAGGCGGCGTTGCGGGTGGCGATGCCGCCCTTCAGCAGGTCGCGATCCAGCAGCTGCTGCTGGGCGAAGCGCTGGGCGATGTGGTCGTAGCGCGACAGGTCCAGGTCGATGATCGCGTACGTGCCGGCGGCACCGTCCTGCTTGCGCGGTGGCGAGGTCTGCAGCAGTCGTCCGGGGAAATGACGGCTCTCGGTCAACAGGAACCAGCAGATCTGCGCCACGTGCGTGCCGGTGGTGATGTGGACGTAGTAGTCCTCCTCCTCCGGCTGGAACGGGTAGCGCGCGAGAAAGTCGTGCAGGGAGGCGTAGACCCCCTCGAATTCCCATGGATCGGCCAGGTAGGTGTCGTGACGCTGCACGCTGATGCCCGGCGCGGCCTGCGCCAGGTCCTCGCAGACCACGCGCGCCAGCTTGCTGTAGCGGCGCTCATCCAGCAGCAGCTCGATGCGGTCGGGCAGGAAATCCTCATGCATGCCCAGCGAAACGGTCGGGCGCCACTTCTGCCAGCGGCCCGGACCCTCGCCTGCGTCGAGCTGGGTGCCCAGCATGCCGAATACCACCTGCCGACGCGCCATATCCATTCCTATAAAAGATGCGCGGGAAATATATATCTTTTCGCCGGTGTCCGCTGGGCAGGATGGCCT
>NZ_JBFTOJ010000232.1:0-5112 GCF_056397905.1 Stenotrophomonas sp. 05L414_2 | reverse complement strand
CAGCAGCCGGAACTCGGCGCCGCTGAGCGGATAGGCGGTGTCCTGCGCGTCCAGCAGGTGGCGGGCGGTGGTATCCAGGCGCCATTCGCCGAAGGCCAGCTGGCGGCCGGCTTCGCTCACCTGCAGGTTCGGCGGCAGCATCTGCGTGCGGCGGATCACCGCGTTGATGCGTGCCAGCAGTTCGCGCGAGGAGAACGGTTTGGTCACGTAATCATCGGCGCCCATTTCCAGGCCGATGATGCGGTCGGTCTCATCATCGCGGGCGGTCAGCAGCACCACCGGCACGGCGCGGTGCTTGCCGGCCCGCAGGTTGCGGCACAGGCTCAAGCCATCCTCGCCGGGCATCATCACATCCAGCACCACCAGGTCCACTGCATGGGTGTCCATCAGCGCGCGCATCGCGCGGCCACCATCGGCCTGGCTGACGCGCAGGCCGTTGCGCTGCAGGTAGTCGGCCAGCATCTGGCGGATGTCGCTGTCATCGTCGACGACAAGGATGTGCGGTACGTGGTTCATCGTATTCTCGATCGAGGCAGGGGCGAAGCCGCGCAACGCGGCCATGGTAGCGCGGCTCAGGGGCTGGCCAGCAGGCGCTGGATCTCGCTTTCGGTACGCGCATAGTCGCCTTCACCGTAGTGCCGGTAGACCACCCGCCCCTGCCGGTCGATCAGGTACAGCGCGGGCCAGAAACGGTTACCCCACGCGTTCCAGATCCGGTACTGGTTGTCCTGCACCACCGGCCAGGTGATATCCAGCCGGTGGATCGCACGGCGCAGGTTCCCCGGCAGCCCTTCATACGCGAATTCGGGGGTGTGCACGCCGATCACGTGCAGGCCCTGTTCCGCGTATCGGCGATGCCACTGGTGAACGTACGGCGCCACGTTGAGGCAGTTGCTGCAGGTGTAGGTCCAGAATTCGACCAGCACCACCTGCCCGCGCAGCTGCTGCAGGGTCAGCGGCGGGCTGTTGTGCCATGGCCCACCGCCGCTGAATCCCGCAGCGGGTGCGGCCTCGGCAGTCTGTGCACCGGCTTCGGGGCTTGGCCACGCAAGCAGCAGCGCAACGGCGCCGAGCAGGGACAGCAGCAGCGGCACGGTATACGCACGAAGCGTGGCCATTGCTCAGCCCCCCTGCTCGGCCAGCGGCAGCTCGGCCGGCTTCACACCGGCAGCTTCCAGGATGCTGTCGGCCACCTGCGCGGGGTGCGAGAGCAGCGAGACATGGCTGCTGCCGATCGACTGCAGCTGCGCGCCAATGCGCTGCGCGGTGGCGACCTGCAGCTGCGGCGAGAGCATGCGGTCATCGCGGCTGACCACGTACCAGCTCGGCTTGCTGCGCCATGCCGCCGTGGTCACGGCCTCACCCAGCGCACTGGCCTTCAACGGCACCTGCGTGCTGTACAGCAGGGCGGCGGCCTTCTTCATCACGTCGGGTGCGAAATCCTGGGCGATGGCATCGGCCGGCAGGGTCAGGTAACCGTCTTTCTCCTGCAGGCGGGTCAGCCCGGGGCCGACCGGGAAGCCTTCGCCCTGCTGCGCGGAGGACTGGCCGACATCCGGTGYGAACGCGGCCACGTAGACCAGCGCCTGCACCTTGGGATCGTCGCCCGCTTCGGTGATGACCGTGCCGCCCCAGCTGTGGCCGACCAGCACCACCTTGCCGGGCGCGGCAGCGATCGCGCGACGGGTAGCGGCAACGTCATCGGCCAGCGAGGTGAGCGGATTCTGTACCGCCACCGCCGGCAGCTTCCAGGCATGCAGGGTGCCGATGACCTTGTTCCAGCTGGAGCCATCGGCGAAGGCGCCATGCACCAGGATGATGGTGGGCGGCGCGCCGGCATCGGCCTGCACGGCGAAGGCGGGGGTGGCGGCGCCGGCCAGGGCCAGGGCAGCGGCAAGCAGGGTGGTGCGGATCATGGGTGGCACTCCGGTGTTGGGAGTGGCCATTTCCGCGTGCCGGTGTATCGCTGCTGTTTCGCTGTGATGCCGAGTTGTACCGGACTGTAGGGCGGCGGCGGGTTCCTACAGTGGGATACATTCGGCCGCTGGGCATGCCCCGGCGCCATCGGGTGGATATCGTTCCCCGCACGCGGACGCGCAACGCGCCGATGCGCCCCCGATGCGGCGTCTTTGTATCCAACTGTACGAAACCCCTGCCGCAGCCACAGTCGCTGACAAAACCCCGGGCATCGGCACACGTTGCCGATACCTGCGTGGCCCGAAATGGCCTCCATCGACCACCGGCCCGCAGGACACACCCATGATCAGCACCGCCTCCTCCCTCTACACCCCACGCCTGGATGCCGTCGGCCGCTGGCTTTCGCCGCTGGCCCTGCGCGCCCTGCTCGCCTGGGAATTCTTTGAATCCGGCCGCGAGAAGCTGGGCGGCCAGAACTGGTTCGCCGATCTGGAAGGCCGGTTCCCGTTCCCCTTCTCCACCCTGCCCGCCTCGCTCAACTGGCAGCTGGCCACCTGGCTGGAACTGGTGGGCGCGGTGATGCTGCTGCTGGGCCTGGCCACGCGCTCGGTGGCGTACATCTTCTGGGTGCTCACCATCGTGGCCATCGCCGCCGTGCACTGGCCCGACCAGTGGAACGGCCTGGATGAACTCTGGCGGGGCTATGCGATCACCGACCAGGGCTACGGCAACTTCAAGCTGCCGCTGCTGTTCCTGGCCATGCTGCTGCCGCTGATCCTCAACGGTGCCGGATCACTCAGCCTGGACCGTCTGCTTGCCAGCCCGCAACACGCCGCCGCAGACGATGACGGCCTCGGCTGGGGCAGCAGCCTGATCGCGCTGCTGCTACCGGTCGCCGCACTACTGCCTGGCGTCGGCTTCGGCGGTGCCCTGCTCGGCGCCGCGTTGTTGCTGGCCCATGTACTGCGCCGTCGCCGCAGCGCCTGATCCGCTTCCGCCCTCTCCCACTCTTCCTCGCATCGCATTCCGTCGCCTTCCAGCGGCGTCCATCCCGCACGCCCTGCGTGCACATCCCAAGGAGTCATCACCATGTCCGTCTCGACCAATAACACCTCTGCTTCCCGTCTGCCGCGCATCGGCGCCATCGGCATCGCCCTGGCCGGCGGCCTGCTGCTGGCCGGCCAGGCTGCCGCGATCCAGTCGCTGGCGATCAGTGCCGTGGCCATGAGCGCCGCCGCCGAAGGCAAGTGCGGTGAAGGCAAGTGCGGCGCCAACAAGGCCACCACCAGCAAGCCCGCCGGCAAGGCCAAGGTAGCCGAGGGCCAGTGCGGCGAAGGCAAGTGCGGCGACGCCTCGTTTGCCCGGACCGACCGTGACCACGACGGAAAGGTGTCGCGTGCCGAGTTCAATGCCGTGGCCGCCAAACGTGCCGCCGAATTCGACCGCATCGACACCGACCACGACGGTTACATCAGCGAGCAGGAAGCGCACGACTACCTGCGCAGCGTCTATACCGCCAATGGCAAGCCGATGCCGAAGGGCCTGTTCTCGCGCGTTGCCGACTGATTGCCCGCACCCGGTGCCGCCCTTGTGGCGGCACCTCATCCCGGAGTACCCACCATGTCCCTGCCTTTGCCTACCGCCAGTGCGGGCCTCGGCCTGCGCCGAGGCCTGATCGATGAACTGCTGGCGATRCCGGCCGATGCCATCGACTTCCTCGAATGCTCGCCGGACAACTGGATCGGCGTCGGCGGTGCACACGGTGCCGCGCTGCGCCAGCTGAGCGAGCGCCACCGCCTGACCTGCCACGGTCTTTCGCTGTCGCTGGGCGGCCCGGACCCACTGGACCGCACGCTGCTGCAACAGACCCGCGCTTTTCTCGACCTGCACCAGGTACAGCTGTACAGCGAACACCTGAGTTACTGCGCCGCCGGGGGCCACCTCTATGACCTGCTGCCGCTGCCGTTCACCGCCGAGGCCGTACGCCACATTGCCGGTCGCATCGCCCAGGTGCAGGACAGCCTGGGGCGTCGTATCGCGGTGGAGAACATCTCCTACTACGCAGTGCCCGCTGCCGACATGAGCGAGATCGAGTTCATCACTGCCGTGCTTGCCGAAGCCGACTGCGACCTGCTGCTGGACGTCAACAATGTCTTCGTCAACGCCTGCAACAATGGCTACGACGCCTTCGATTTCCTGCGCCGCGTGCCGGCCCACCGCGTGGCCTCCCTGCATGTGGCTGGCCACTTCGACGAGGACGACGGCTTCAAGATCGACACCCACGGCGCGCCGGTGAAGGGTGTGGTCTGGGCCCTGCTACGCCAGGCCTATGCGCACGTAGGCGTGCGCCCCACTCTGCTGGAGCGCGACTTCAATTTCCCGCCGCTGGCCGAACTGCTGGCTGAAGTGCAACAGATCCGTAGGGCCCAGGCCGACGCCGAGTTGCCGGAGGTGGCCCATGGCTGAGTCCCTGGCCACGTTGCAGGGGCGCTGGGCCGACCATGTGCGCGATCCCTCGATGCCAGCACCCGATGGCATCGCGGCATGGCGGCTGGCGATCTACCGCCGCCTGTGCATCGACAGCCTGGACAACCTGCTGGCCGGCAGCCTGCCGCGCCTGCATCAACAACTGGGCGAAGCGCGCTGGCGTGGCCTGGTCGAGCACTACTACGCGTACCACGACTGCCACACCCCGCTGTTCCCGCAGATCGCCAGCGAGTTCGCTGCCTGGCTGGCGGCGCAGGACACGTTCGCGCTGCCCGGCTGGGCGGCGGAACTGGCGCACTACGAGAGCACGCAGCAGGCACTGCACATCGAAGCGCGTGATGCCGGGCATTCGTTGCACTCCATGCCTGCGGGCAGCGACGTGCTGGCGCTGTCGCCGCTGGTGCGGGTACTGGGCTACCAGTGGCCGGTGCATGAGGACGCCGGACTGGACGATGCGCCCGCCAGCGAGCCGACACTTCTGCTGCTGCGTCGCCTGGCGGACGACCGCCTTCAGGTCGAGGAACTGGCACCGCTTGCATATGCGCTGTTGTCGTCATTTGGCAACGAGGGTGCGCGCGTGGACGACGCCCGGCAGGCGCTGGCTGAGGCGCATGGCGTGGCCAACGATGCACTGCGCGTGGTGGCCGCGCCCTTGCTGGGCGAACTGTGCGCGGCCGGCGTGCTGGTCGCGCTGACCGGGTTCTGAGA
>NZ_JBFTOJ010000231.1:0-5188 GCF_056397905.1 Stenotrophomonas sp. 05L414_2 | reverse complement strand
CTCGAGGTACGGTCATGAGGGCGCCGTCCTCCATGACGAGGTCCGGCCCGATGATCACGCCGATGTAGTCGACCTCCAACCCTTGGCAAGTATGGATGCAGCCCACTTGGTCAATTGATTCTGGAGAGATGATCCAGAGACTTCCGTCCTCGTTGAGGTTCCATTGCCGTCGGTAGTTGCCGATGACAATGTCCATCTCCTTGCTGTTCTTCTTACTGTTCCAAGGCCAGCAGTACCCGGCCACCACGCGCGCGCGGTTGCCGGCATTCTTGGCTTCGATGGCAGCATGCAGAGCAGACGGGTCATCGAACACCTGGAAGTCGTAGCTGATCTGGTCCAGTGTAGGGTTCGCCGTTGGGCGGATCTGCAGCACGTCATCCAACCATGCCAGGTATCCATCGGAGCCTGCACAGCGGAACTGCGAGGAGAGGGCATACTCCTCCACCGTCGCGCCGCGGGCGATTGCGAAATCCCGAATGGCCTCCTTGGTGCCGATATCCTTCAACGTGACACGTTGGTCTTCATCAATGAAGAACACGCTGCACAGGGCAGCGTTGATCAGTTCCATGATCTGGTTTTTGCCCTCGTTTCCGTAGAACCCGCCCTGCTCGGTGAGCCGGTGCGCCTCGTCGACGATCAGCAGGTCAAATTCGTTCTCGGGGGTGTTGACGTACGCTCCGGACCCACCGAAGAAGTGGTGGAGGCGATCGTTAACCTTCGACTTGCTGAGGGCGCTTTTGTAGACCTCACGTGGCGCGGCATTCTTCGAGACGTACTTGACGTTCAAGCCCTCGCGCACTGCGGCCAGAAGATTGACCGCAACCACGGACTTGCCCGTACCCGGGCCGCCCTCAACGATGACGACACGGGGTTTCCGGTCTGCGTGTGCCTGGGCACAGGCCGCCTTGGCGGCTTCGAACACGTGCTTCTGTTCGTCAAGCAAGGTGAACGCACTGTTCCCCGAGAGCAATCCATACAACTCGTCTGCGAGCGTCTTGGACGGGCGGATAGGGGCGCTGTCCAGCTTGGCCAGCACCGGGATGCCATTGCCCTTGCTTGTGTACTGACTGATGAAAGCGCGCAGCCCTTCAAGGTCGCCCGCTCCCTTCAGGAAGAGTGGTGCACGTTGGATGTAGGGCTTGTAATGCGGTGAGTCGATCACGCCGTCCGACACATAGTTGTGCAGATAGGCGCAGGGGTGAAGCTGGAGCGTTCCTTTATGGACCGCTTCGTTGAAGCCTTCAAGGAACGCCGAATAGGACCAGGCCTGATAGCTGGGATGGACCCGCAAGTCTCCGGGGCGCAGCTCGATCATGGCGTCTCGATTGGATTGCTTGATGGACGACCATTGTTTGAGCTCGATGATGATGACGTGGGGCGAGCCGTCCTCGGCGTGGCCCGACAGGACAACGTCAATGCGCTTCCGTGACTGAGGCAGGATGAATTCAACTGCCACGCCGATGTCCCCGGGAATGGAGGGGTGGTTCAGCGCACGAGCGACGTATCTCAGTGATTCGCGCCAGGAGCGGATTTCGGATTCGCCGACATGGCCCTTGGTCGCCGCCATATAGCTGGCGAGGATGATCTCTTCGATTTCCTCATCGTTGCAGTGACGAAGGAAGGCGTCCTTGTCTGCCTGGTAGACGATCATGGCTGCGACAGCTTGTTGTACTTGGTGCTGACGCCCCGTGAGAGATCGACCGGGTACTTGGCAGCATTCGTGGCCAGCTTGTTGCTGACAGCGGCATTCAGATCGATTCCGAGCACGTCCGACAGCCGGATGAGGTAGAGCGCCACATCGGCGATTTCATCGCGTACGGCGTTGGCGGTGGCTTCCGAGGATGCCGCCTTGAACGAATCGGCCTCTGTCATCCACTGGAAAATCTCGTTCAGCTCTCCAACTTCACCGGAGAGGGCCATGACAAGGTTCTTCGGGGAATGGAACTGCGCCCAGTCACGGGCTTCGGCGAACTCCCTTAGCGCTTGGGCAGCGCCGTTGACCTCGACGAGAGATGTTTCCATGGCAGGGCCTAATACGACAGAGGATGGCCAATTCTACCCTTGCGTTTGGGCCRTATGCGACGGCAGCGAAGCGAGGGGCCGGCTTTCAAGTCCGTGGGAGTGGGAGCGCGCTCCGGTTACTCCGCGTTCGTTGTCCCGCCGGACTGGCGAGATGCCACGTTCTTTACCCGTTTTCGCAAGCAAGCCTCCCTCCAGGGCCTACGTGGCGCCGCTACACTTCCAACTGGCGAAGCAGCGTCTCCAGATTCCTCTCGCCGTCCTTGGTTTGCGCGCCCGCCTTGAGCCCGCCCCGAATGAGATTTTCGGCCGCAGGGCGCGCGAACAGTCCTGCCCATGCGTCATGCTCGCGACGAAAGCCCTCACGCAGGTCTGCCATCGGCACTGCCTTCTTGGCCGCGACGATGACGCCCTCAGGTAACGCAGCGATGTTGCGCGCCAGTCGATCGACGAAATCGTCGAGCTCCGCCGCAGGCAACGCCCGGTTGATCCACCCATAACGCTCCGCGGTTGTCGCACTGATGACATCGGCGCCCAGGATCACTTCAAGTGTGCGACCGCGCGTCATCCGGGTAGATAGATACTGAGTGGCGCCGCCCCCGGGCGTAATGCCCATCAACGCCTCGCACTGGGCAAGTCCCGCTTGGCCTTCTGCGGCAAATGCCATGTCGGCCGCTGAAATGAATTCGGCGCCTCCGCCGCGCGCCAATCCGGCCAGCTTGACGATCGTGACCTGCGGCTGCTCTCGCAGCAGCTCGCCGAACGCCTGGAACGGGTTGAGGCCTTCTGGAGCTTCGCGGGCAACATCGTCGAACGCGTGCGGCTCGTCGATCAATGTCATGTCGACATGGGCAATGAAGAACTCTGGGTCTGCACTCTGGAAAACCAGCACGCGCGTGTTTTGATCATCGCGAACGGAGAGTAGAAAGCGGCGTATCTCGCTCATCAGCGGAACGTCGAGAACGTTTACCGGCGGGTTGTCGATCGTGATCGTGGCGACGCCGTTCGCGCTGGAGATGTGAAGCTTGCTGAATTCCGTTGCTGTCATCTGGATTTTCCTGGGGCGGGTATGTTGTTGGCCTGATGGTATTCTTTGGATACCTAGCGTCAATTACGCACCTGAAGCATCCCAGGGATGCCGGAGGATACCGATGGATGAGACTGACCCGATCTACCGCGCCGATTGTCCGAGTCGCGTGATCCTCGACCAGATCGCCGACAAATGGTCGATGATGGTGCTGGCGGTGTTGCACGAGCCGCGTCGCTTCAATGCGATCAAACGCCGCCTTGATGGCGTCACCCAGCGCGTGCTGACGCAGACGCTGCGAAAACTGGAGCGCAACGGCATGGTGACGCGCAGGGTTCTGGAGGGCAGGGTGCTCGGCGTGGAGTATGCGTTGACGCCGCTTGGTCGATCATTGCAGGAGCCGTTCTCGATCCTGTTCGACTGGACCGTCAAGAACATGGAACGAATTCAGGACTATCAGCGCAGCTATGACGCGCGTGTGGATCCCGCCATTTCCTGAATGATGGCGGCGTGGGAACGTACGGCGGGCCGCCGGCACCCGTTCGTACCGCATGATGCAGGCGCGGGTTTTCGCGCTGGGGCTGACATGACCTCCATGCGTGGCGTGGAAGCTACACTGGCTGTCTACGCCCGATGGAAGCTCGCCCATGTTCAATGGAAAAGTTGCGGTGGTTACCGGCTCTACCAGCGGTATCGGTCTTGGCATTGCCACGGCGCTGGCGCGGCAAGGCGCCGACATCGTGTTGAATGGCTTTGGCGATGCGGCGGAGATCGAGAGAATCCGCTCCAGCCTGGAATCCGAGTTCGGTGTGCGGGTGGCGCACGACGGCGCCGACCTGTCTCGCGGCGACGCAGTTCGGGACATGATCGACCACGCCGTGGCGAAGATGGGGCGCATCGACATTCTGGTGAACAACGCGGGCATCCAGCACACCGCGTCGATCGAGGAGTTTCCCGTCGAGAAGTGGGATGCGATCCTGGCGCTGAATCTCTCGGCGGTGTTCCATGCAACGGCGGCGGCCTTGCCTTACATGAAGCAGCAGGGATCCGGTCGCATCATCAACATCGCGTCGGTGCATGGGCTGGTCGGATCAGTGAACAAGTCTGCCTATGTGGCAGCGAAGCACGGCGTGGTGGGGTTCACCAAGGTAACGGCATTGGAGAACGCGGGTACCGGCATCACCGCCAATGCCATCTGCCCGGGGTGGGTGCGAACGGCGCTGGTCGAGCAGCAGATCACCGCATTGGCGGAGCGCGAGGGAACGGACCAGGAGTCCGCCGCTCGCGCGCTGCTGGCCGAGAAACAGCCCTCGTTGCAGTTCGTGACACCCGAGCAGCTAGGGGAAATGGTGGTCTTCCTGGCCTCGGACGCCGCGGCTCAGATCACGGGCACGGCGCTGCCGGTGGATGGCGGCTGGACGGCGCGGTAGCTGGCCGGCTGCCCGCCGGGCATGGCCCGGCGCTACCGGGAGATCGGTGTGGGGTCCGGTGTTATCGGGAGGTTGGCGCGCTGGTTCGGCGTTATCGAAGCCGGCTGGGATCGATCAGGGGAATCTCGCCCAGCGCATCCAGCATGACGTGATGGCCGCAGAACCCGAACGGGGTGTCCGCGGCGGGCCGCACGTTGTGGCGTGGCACGCTTTCGATGTCCCGCACCTCGTCTACGGCCAAGGCAAAGGTCTCCGTGCCGTTCTGCATCAGCAGCATGGCCGGGCAGCCATGGGCAAACCCGCTCAAGCCGCTGGCCTGGCGCAGGTCGACCACCGGCAGTGCGTGGCCGCGCACGGTGAGGTGCGGGCGCGCGCCACTGCCGTGGCGATCAAAGGTTTCCGGGCCGCGGATTTCAATCGCGGCTTCGACATCGATGGCAAACAGGTGGGTACCGGCCCGCACAACAACAACTTCAATGAAGGCCGGCGACGACGGGGCCGGTTCACCGGCCGAAGGGGAAGAGGGCTGCAAGAGGAACCTGTGGAAGGGTATTGAAACTGCAACGCAATGATGCCGTGTTGACGTGACGTAACGCGTACTTTGCGGATGAGCGGCCAGCACGCGTTGCATGCGTCGTTCAGCGGGATCAAGGCGCCTTCACGGGTTGGCTTGGGCCGTGGGCGGATTGCCAGCCATGGGCTGGCACTACTG
>NZ_JBFTOJ010000230.1:0-5343 GCF_056397905.1 Stenotrophomonas sp. 05L414_2 | reverse complement strand
CTGCAGGGATGCAACCCTCTCGTGGTTCGCAGTGAAGAACTGCTTCACGTACTCGCATATGGCCTCTCTGCCGTGCCGACTGACACAGAATGGCCATGCATTCTTGCCCAAGCCGGAACCACGACAGAGATCGAGAAAGACTTGATGTGCCTTCTTGCTCGTAACACGCCCTTGTTTCGCCCCGTCTGGAGTGATGCCAGTGGCGAGGTACTTGTCCAGGGTGAACTGAACATCCGGCTGCGCAGCGAACAATGCTGACAGGGCGCCCGTATAGCCGCCGAATGACAGGCTTGGCATCGCGCTTAGCGGCTTGGATCGCGTTGGCTTTTGCGTGCGAAATCCCTTGAGGATGCCAGCCCAACCCACAATTTGGCCATCGCCCATGATCGCGACGCAGCGATTGAGGTACCGTAGTACCTCAGTACGCTCGATTCCGAACCGAGAGGCTATCGCGGCAGTTGGGAGGCCACTTAAGTACGCAACCAGGGCTTGGCGTCTTTGCTGAAACAGCACCAGATCAGCCTGGTCCAGCAGACTGGTTTCACAAGCCGGCCACTCTCTGTAGTCCGCAAATTCTGCCGGGAGCGTCCTCCGGTTGAACTTAATGGCCGGGGTCATGTCCACACCTGAACAGCCTTGTGTGCACAGACCATGGGTGGACATCCATGTCCGAGCTGATGGATCGGGCGCGCAGCGCAAGAACCGCAGCTCCTACCACCACCGCTGGGTGCGCTTGTTTAAGGCCTCGTATGGCCTCTCCCAGGGTCGCCTTGCCCCGTCGCCGGACCATCGATTCGACTTCTTTTGCCAGAGAACTGAGATCGGAACCGCGGCAACGGTGAAAAGCAGAGATTGCCGCCTGCCAGTTGCGGATCCTCATCTTCGCCTGACCAAAATCACGTGTACTAAAAACAGAAACTGAATAGCCGCACTCTGCAGTCAGCGCTTCGATACCCCGCCGGGCCCGGTCTGATCCATCGTCGATCAACCGTGCCTGAATAGAGCCATCTGTCAGTGTAGTGAGCGCATCAAGGCAGATTGAGCCGCTGCCTAGGTGCACCTGTATCAGTGGCTCGCGAAACTCTGCTTCACGGACGCTTGCGTCGCCTTCGCAATAGAAGAAGAGCTTCATCCTCAAGTCACCACTCAGCGTCACCGGGCACTCAGCTGCCGGAGACTGCAGCGTCCAGAGGTTTGCTGAGTTGCTTGTCCGGGCTTGCCGCACACCAAGTCGGCGTTGCCTGGCTTTGGTCGTAACGCTCATTACCCTGCTCCAAACAGACCTCGCCGCAGGGGCAGCGGTCTAGGCATCCACAGGATGCATTCGGGCTTGGTTGTGCTTCGCGGTCAACATGGTCCAGGCCGATTTCCTATCACTGCGTGAGGAAAGGTCGCTGGCGTGCTTCGCCACGCTACTCCCGAAAGGCTTGGGGCGCAACCGATTGGGCGGTCGTACCAAAGTCCGCGCTGAACTAGTAACAGAAGTACGTGTAGCCAGCGAATAAGTAACACATATACCTGTTGGCGCCCTCTATTCAGATTGCTAGGTTATGGGGCTCCGCCTCAGTAGACTGTTGAAATGTATGGACTTCAAGGTAACAGGAATACGTGCTCCAGCAGCCGGTCGTCGATCAGGCCTTGGTGGCGGCCGGCCTGAAAGCCAAACTTGGGCCTTGGACCCTGGCCACCGTGCGCCATCACGTTGCCGTGCTGTCCACCGCACACCGGCTCAAACAAGCCACCAATCCCTGCGAGCAGCCGGCAATCCGCACCGTGCTCAGCCGCGCGGCGCGGGCCGCGGTCAAGCGCGGCGAGCGCCCACGCAAAAGGAATTCGGGATCGCGCTCTACTCTGCTTCGGGTTTGCCAGCGGCGGGCGTCGCCGCAGTGAGATCGCCGCCGCCGACCTGCGTGACCTGCGCCGAATCGGCGCGGCCGGCTATATCTACCGGCTGGAGCACAGCAAGACCCAGCAGGCCGGCGTCACCGCGACCTCCACGCCGGACAAGCCGGTGCTGGATCGGGCCGCCCTCGCCCTCCAGGACTGGCTGGAGGCATCAGGCCTCACCGAGGGGGCGATCTTCCGGAGGCTCTGGAAACAACGGGTGGGCCCCGCCCTATCCCCCGCTGCGGTAGGAGAGATCATCCAGCGGCGGGCACGCCTGGCGGGATTGGAGGGGGATTTTGGGGCCCACAGCCTGCGGTCCGGTTTCGTCACTGAGGCCAGTCGCCAAGGCGTCGCGCTGCCGGCAATTATGCAGCTGACCGAGCACCGGTCAGTCTCGAGTGTCGTGGGGTACTTCCAGACGGGCGGTGCCACGGCGAACCCTGCTGCTCGCTTGCTTGAGGACTGAACGGCAACGCCTCTAAGGCAATGCCTGCCATGCGCAAGTTATTGAATTCAATAAAACTAACTGAAGCGGCCTAGTAAAAAAGCGATACCCCAAACTATGCCTTCTGAGCTGTTTGACGAAGCGTCAGCGAAGGGGCGACGGCAAGAGGACGGATACCCTGCACTAGCATATTCTGTACAGTGAAGACGGCGGAACGGACTGCCGGGCGACTACGGATAAGGAGAAGCCATGCGCGTTRCACGTGTCGAGATTGAGAACTTCCGAGGTATCCGCAGCGCTACCCTTTACTTCGCCGGGACTACGGTCCTCCTCGGTGACAACAACACCGGCAAGTCCACCGTTTTTGAGGCAATCGAGCTGGCCATTGGCTCTGATCGACTGGCCCGGCAGCAGGTGATTGACGAGCACGACTTCTTCGGCGGGGCCTACCAAGCCGCTGGCGACGAGCCAGCTCCCAGAATTGTTATCGAGGCTGTAATTGCCGATCTGGACGCCGAGCACTGCCAGCGCTTCCGGGCACACCTAGAATTTTGGCGTGAGGCAGATAAGCGGCTGCTGGGACCTGGCGAAGCTCAGCAAGTTGCCCAAGAGGGCGTCGTGCCCGCAGTCCGCGTCCGATTTGAGGGGAAGTACGATCCAGATGGGGACGAGTTCGAAGCCAAAACCTGGTTTGCCGTGCCCAGGTCGGAGGATGGGAAGGCTACGAGTGAATGTCGCTCCGGTGACAAGCGCGAGTTCGGCTTCTTGCATCTTCGGGCCCTTCGCACTGGTTCGCGGGCGCTCTCGATGGAACGCGGCTCGCTTCTCGACATCATCCTGAGAACCTACGAGGTCCGGACGAAAATGTGGGAGGGGCTGCTCGACAAGCTACGCCCTCTGGATGTTGTCGGCGCCGAAGATGAGGAGTTTGGGCGAATTCTTGATGCCATTCAGGAAGCCATGCGAGACATCGTGCCCGGAGAATGGGCACATGCTCCGCATCTGCGAGTTTCTGAGTTGACACGCGAGGATCTTAGGCGAGTGCTGAAATCATTCCTGGCAACGGGTGTCGAGGGCTACGCCGCTCCGTTCCAGCATCAGGGCTCTGGCACGATCAATGCCTTGGTTCTCTCAATGCTTGGTCTTATCGCAGAGCGCCGCCGGGGACGTGTGATCTTTGCCATGGAGGAGCCCGAACTTTCGCTGCCACCTCATGTCCAGCAACGCGTTGTCGACAAGGTCCGCGGGCTTGCCTCACAGGCGCTTTTCACTTCGCACTCGCCTTACGTGATCGAGCAGTTCGAGCCTGAGCAAATGACGGTTATGCGGCGGGATCTGACTGGCGTGATGTCAGCAACACCTGTTTCGCTTCCGGCCAACCTGAAACTGAAGCTCTTTCGCGACGGCTTCCGCACCCGCTTCTGTGAAGCGCTACTCGCCCGTCGCGTCGTCGTTGTTGAAGGAAAGACGGAGTTCGTCGCATACAGCGCAGTCTCCCGGCGCATCGCATTCCTCGCGCCCGATCAGTTCAAGCGGCTTGACTCGCTCGGCTGGGTGCCATTCGACGCTGGTGGCGAGACCAACGTTGCCTCATTCGCTGCTTTCTTCCGTCAGCTAGGAAAGACAGTCGCAACTATCTTCGACCAGCAGTTGGCAGGTGCACGCGCGGCGATCGCGGCGTCATGCGATCGGGCCTTCGAGCAGCCCTATGCGGGTTTCGAGCATTTGCTAAGAGCGGAGATTCAAGTCGATATGCAGAGCTGGTTCGTCAAATGGCTAGTAGGCAACCAAGAGTGGCCACATGCATTGGCAGGCATTGTTCCTCCCGAAGGCAGTCCGAATGAGGCTTATGTAGAGCCATTCATCACATTGATGCGCCATAAAAAGGGAGATGACTACCTGACACTGTTCTTTGATCAGTGCCAGGTTGGGCATATGCCAGCCTCCATCGTTCACACACTACGCAGCCTGCGCGAGATGGTAGAACGCCCGGCTGCGCCCCCCGCCCTGCCCCTCCCCTTCATCGTGCCGCCCGTGGCGCTATAAAGGGGAGCGTAATGGCCATTGTTCTCTGCGACCAACGGCGGCGCCTTCTCGCGACTGAGGGGCATATCGCGCTGCGAGGGGGGGGCGGCTCAGGCAAAACCACCATTGCGCTCGCTAAGGCGTGTGAAGAACTGGCAGCGGGTCGACTTGGCAGCACGGGTAAGTCTCTGTTCATCAGCTTTGCGCGCGCCACTGTAGCGCGTGTTGCTGAGCAAGCAACTGCATCGCTGCCGCGAGATCAACTGACTCGCATCGAAATCAATACCTACCACGGCTTCGCTTGGTCGATCTTGCGAAGTCATGCATACCTGCTTGGCGTACGCCCTGGAGTATCGCTACTCCTTCCAGCTCACGAGCGATCGCGTCTAGCGGGTGTCCCCGACCAGAACCGCGCACGCGAGCTACGGCGCCTGTTCGAAGAAGAAGGGCTGGTCGCGTTTGATCTCTTCCCAATCCTTCTCGCTGAGCTACTCGACCTGCTCCCCGTGGTTGCGCGCGCCATTGGCGACGCCTATCCGGTAATCATTCTCGATGAGTTCCAAGACACGAACGCAGAGGAGTGGGCAATGATCCGTCGTTTGGGGCGGCATAGCACCCTGATCGCCCTTGGTGACCCCAAGCAGCGCATCTATGATTTCAAGGGTGCCGATCCCAGGCGCTTCGATGATTTCATCGAATCCTTTCAGCCTTCGGTCTTTGACTTTCAAGGCGAGAACAACCGTAGCGCGGGGACAGACATCACGCAATTCGCCGATGCAGTCATCAGCGGTAACTACCGGGCTGAACCCTATGCCGGAGTTTCCATTGTGGGCTACGGTGGCCAGAGTCTTCACCCGCTGAAAGAACGCGTCCTTCGCACCGCAGGTAGATATCGCCGCCGATCTGAATGGTCAATCGCGGTGCTCGTTCCGACAAACAAGCTCGCAGTCAACGTCTTTGATTACATGAGAAGGGAGGCCAATGGC
>NZ_JBFTOJ010000229.1:0-5437 GCF_056397905.1 Stenotrophomonas sp. 05L414_2 | reverse complement strand
GGCGTTACTGGCAGCGGTACCGGGAGATGATCGAAAAGGACTTGTCTTGGGACATCGCTGACAAGCTGGACAAATCAACCGACAAGATTCTGGGGATGCTTGAGGACCCTCTGCGCTCTGGCCAGTGGAGTCGCCGGGGACTTGTTGTCGGGCACGTGCAGTCAGGCAAGACGGCGAGCTATACCGGTCTCGTATGCAAGGCCGCGGATGCGCAGTACAAGATCATCATCGTCCTCGCCGGGCTGCATAACAACCTGCGATCCCAGACGCAGATACGCCTTGAAGAAGGCTTCCTGGGGTATGAGACCAACTCTACGCAGAACGCGCTCAAGCGCGTGGGCGTCGGCTTGATCGACAGTGATATTTCCATCAAGCCCAATTGCGCTACAACACGAGCTGACAACGGTGATTTTGGTGAGTCAGCTGGAAAGCAGTTTTCGATCAGCCCCGAACAGCGGCCTTGGCTGTTTGTCGTCAAGAAGAACAAATCGGTACTTGCCAGGCTTCTCAGGTGGATTCAGACGCACGTCGCGGATGCGCCTGTTCCAAGCGCGGAGCCCGCCTCCTCGAACACGAAAGAGCTCCCCATCGTGGCCAGAAGGGCGACCAAGTTCCCATTGCTCATCATTGATGACGAAGCTGACAATGCCTCAGTTGACACTGGTGAAGAGGTAGTCGACGAAGAAGGAAAGCCCGATGAGGAACATGATCCAACAGCGATCAACAAACTGATCCGGCGCATACTGAATTCATTCTCGCGCTCCGCGTACGTGGGCTACACCGCCACGCCTTTCGCAAACATCTTCATTCATGAACGCGGTGAGACACGCAACGAAGGTCCTGATCTCTTCCCATCCGCCTTCATCCAGAGCCTGGCGGCACCGGACAATTACGTTGGCCCTACGACGATGTTTGGGCGCGCGTCCCCGGAGGGTCGCAAGGGACAGCTTCCTCTGACCCAACCGGTGGGCGACTACCAGTCAGACGACAAGACAACGGGATGGATGCCGACGGGCCACAAGATCGATCATGTTCCGGTGTGGAGCAATGAGCACGCGCTGCCACCAAGTCTAAGAGAGGCAGTCGACTCCTTTATCCTGGCATGCACTGTCAGGAAGCTCCGTGGCCAAGGAAAGAAGCATAGCTCGATGCTCGTTCACGTCACACGATTCAACAACGTCCAGAAGGTGGTAAAGGCTGACATTGACGATTACGTCAAGCATGCCCGACAGGCGATTGGGCGCGGGATCGACCACGCCGACGTTCTATCCAGTCTGCAGGAGCTGTGGAATCGTGACTTCCTTCCTGCTTCTGCCGCGGTTCGTGAGCTTGGGTTGGGTGACCTTCCCAGTGCAGATGCTACTTGGCAAAACATCGCTTCTGCGCTGCCGGGAGTACTCGATGACATCGAAGTGCGAATGATCAATGGAACTGCCAAGGATGCCTTGGATTACGAGCAGAACAAGGATCGAGGCCTCAAAGTCATCGCTATCGGTGGCGACAAGCTTGCACGCGGCCTTACGCTGGAAGGCCTCTGCACCAGCTACTTCCTGCGCGCATCAAAGATGTACGACACGCTGATGCAGATGGGTCGGTGGTTCGGATACCGTCCGGGCTACCTTGATCTCTGCCGTCTCTATACATCCCCGGACCTCATTCGCTGGTTCAAGCATATCTCTGATGCATCAGCAGAGCTGAGAGAAGAGTTCGATCTCATGGCCAATTCTGGGGCCACGCCGAGGGAGTTTGGGCTGAAGGTCCAGTCGCATCCCGAGATGATGGTTACGTCGCAGATCAAGATGCGGAGCGCGAAGACACTGCACCTTTCGTACAGTGGTGAGCTTGTTCAGACAGTCAGCTTCCCGACTGATCAACCGACTCTGAATCGAAACCTGGATGCAGGTAATCGGCTTGCCGTGCAAATGGGAAAGCCTGACGAGAGCAACGCCATAAAGGCGGCATTCCAAGGGGGCTCCAAGGAATGGCAGGGGCATCTCTGGCGAGGTGTCGACTTCACAACCGTAGTCGACTTCCTTGACAGCTACAGCACACTGTCAGCCGCCCACCGGGTGAACAGCAACGTGCTTGCTCAGTTCATCCGCAAGATGGCGGAAACAAACGAGCTCACGGAGTGGACAGTGGCTGTTCTGGGGACTCAATCGGGTGAGCCCTATGAGCTTGCTCCAGGGATTAGTGTTGGCATGGCGCGCAGAAAGGCGGATTCGATGGAGGGGAGCCGGTACTCTATTGGCGTCCTCCTTGATCCGACCGACGAGTCAATTGACGTGAGCCAGGATCAATGGGACGCCGCGCTCGCGCTCACCGTGTCCACTTGGGAGAAGAAGGCGGAGAAGAAAAGTGCTTCGGCTCCGGACACCCCCAGTGGCGTGGCGCTGCGCCGAGTTCGAGGCAAGGGAACTTCGACCGTGACGGCGGAGCCAGAGAAGGGTCTGCTGATTCTGTATGTTCTTGATCCAGCTCGTGCGGGCGCCAAGATAGGGACAGATTGGGAACGCCCGAAGAACCTTGCAGGCGCCCCACCCGTCTTGGCATTTGCCGTGAGCTTTCCTGGAAGCAGCTCGGATATCAAGGTTCCCTACAAGGTGAACAACGTCGGTTGGGAGAGCGAGTATTCCGACATCCCCGAGTACGTCATCAACAACATCGGCTGGGAGGATATGAATGCTCCGATCCAGCAGTGACACAGAGCTGGTCGCCGCGTGGCGCGCCCTGAGCGGCCTTGCCACAGGCGATGGCTGGAAGGTTATCGAGCTTTTCAGCATCGGCAACTGCTGCGTGATGGCAGGCCGTCGTGGCGCACGGAATGAAGAGAGCGTCCTGGTCGGCGTCAAGGGAAACCTGCCATCCCAACCATTTCAGCTTCCACGCGGCCAGGGGTTTAGCCTGATAAGCACAGAGCTCCAGGGCCACCCTGCAGGCCACTCATGGTTTGCCTTGGTTCGACAGGAATCTGGATCCCTTGAGCTCTTTACCAAAGTGGCGGTAGATCTGGTGAACCTGATGGAGAGCACGTCCGCTCAGGACGGCTTACGGATTCATAGTGCAATGATTTCCAGGATCCGTGCCTGGCAAGCCTTCATGAAGCGCGACAGTGAAGGCGTTCTTTCCACGGAGGAAGAGATTGGGCTCTTTGGAGAACTCTTGGTTCTTCAAAACCTTCTGGACGATGGAGTTTCAGAATTCGACGCTCTCGACAGCTGGGCCGGGCCTGACGACGGGCTACACGACTTCCTGCTTGGTGATGGTGCAATCGAAGTGAAGACAACCCTGGCACCGGCAGGATTTATCGCAAGGATTTCCAACCTTGATCAGTTGGATGACAGCCTGCACCAGCCCCTCTTTGTTGCGGCGGTTCGTCTAACTCACCTGAGTGTGGGATTAACCCTTCCCGACTTGATTGACCAAGTGGCTGGAAGAATCCACGATCCCGGCGCATCTGCCTTGCTGAACAGTCGGCTCGTTTCGGCTGGCTACATGGACATGACTCGAGCCGAGTACACAAGGCGTTTCCGGTCCAGTGAGCTCACATATCGAATCGTATGCGCTGAATCGCCTCGCCTCACTCGTTCCAGCGTGCCCGCGGCAATCCATGAGGCACGTTACTCGCTCGATCTGGATGCATTTCCGATTGCGGCGTTTACTTACGCTGATATTTCGACCAGTCTTGGAGTGAAGAATCAATGGAATTGACCGATTTCCTTTCGCAGATTCGCGCGGAAGTACAGGATGAAGTAGAGGATCGCATGTCCGTTTCGGGAGCCGCGTATCCCTATCCGGAGCTGGTTTTCGCCGAGATTACGATGCGCCACATGGAAGAAGTGGGCATGACGTATGAGCCACAGGTCTGCCACGTTGACACGCGCGTCCATGTGGGAAACATCAGGCTAAGCGGATACTCCATCTCTGAGGACGGGGAACGCCTTGACCTGTTCGTGACGTCCTACAAGGATTCGGACAAGGTCCAGGCCGTTCCGGACTCTGAAGCAAAGCAAGCCGCGGAGTACTGCTTCCGATTTCTTTCGCAATCTGCCCAGGGAAAGATGACGAAGACGCTCGATCCATCGAACGAGGCTTACGAACTCGCGGTGCATATTGAACGTGGCTATCGGGACTTCGAGGAGATCCGGATCTACGTGCTGACCGATGGCCAAGTGAAGACCAAGAACTTCAAGTCGCAGGAGGTTGGAGGCCGGACCGTACGACTTGAGGTGATGGACATCGAGAGGCTCAACCGCCACCTGTCAGAGGGAAAGCCGAGRGACGAGCTGGTAGTCAATTTTGCAGAAGTGGCAGGCACCCCGCTCCCGTGCGTCTATATCCGGGGCGAGGAGGACAGCTATGACTACGCGATGACGGTATTCCCGGCCGACGTGCTTCGCCACCTGTATGACAAGTACGGCGCCCGTCTTCTTGAAGCAAATGTGCGCTCGTTCCTGAGCGCCACTGGAAAGGTGAACAAGGGTATCCAAGCCACGTTGCGCTCAGAGCCCGAGAAGTTTGTGGCCTACAACAATGGCATTGTGGTGGTTGCCGACGAAGTCAGCCTAGGAAAAACCAGCGATGGTGGCCCTGGTATTGCATGGCTGAAGGGCATGCAGATCGTTAACGGTGGCCAGACGACTGCATCTATATACTTCACCAAGAAGAAGTTCGCAGACACCGATTTGTCCAAGGTCCAAGTGCCAGCCAAGGTTGTGATCCTCAAGACGGACAACTCCGCTGCGGAAGAGGCGCTTATCAGCGACATATCGCGGTTCGCGAACAGCCAGAACACTGTCAAGCAGTCTGATCTTTCTGCCAACTCACCATTCCACGTTGAGCTCGAGAAACTGTCTGACACCGTCTACCTCCCAGATGGTGTCGGCCGCTGGTTCTATGAACGTGCCTCCGGCAGTTACAACACCAAGTTGGCGCGAGAGGGCAGCACGGCTACGAAGTATCGGACACTCAAAACCTTAGTCATTCCTCCTTCGCGTCGCCTAGTCAAGACAGACCTTGCCAAGTTCTTGAACTCTTGGGATGGACGACCTGACCAAGCGAGTCTCGGTGGGCAAAAAAACTTCGCACGCTTCATGGACGATGTTAGAGAGCGCGAAGAGAGGGGAGAATCTGCGGTCCCGGATGCAATAGGGTTCAAGCAGATGATTGCGAAGGTTATCATTTTCAAGCAGATTCAGTCGCTCGTTCGGCCACTGTTTCCTGCATTCCAAGGCAACGTTGCTATCTACTTGGTTGCACTTCTGTCCCAGCAGCATGGTTCAGGAGTTGATCTGATGCGAGTTTGGGAGCAACAAGGCCTCTCAGAGAGCTTCAAAGATCAGATCCGAATTTGGGCGAAGGAGGTGAATGCAGCACTTCATGCCTCCGCCAAGGGAAAGATGATCAGCGAGTGGGCAAAAAAGGAAGAGTGCTGGCT
>NZ_JBFTOJ010000228.1:0-5560 GCF_056397905.1 Stenotrophomonas sp. 05L414_2 | reverse complement strand
CCGGCGCATCGRCCAGCAGGGTCGCGCACAGGATGGGGAGGACGGCGTTCTTGGCGCCGGAGATGCTTACTTCACCGTGCAGCGCAGCGCCGCCGGTCACAACGATCTTGGCCATGTATTGGGGATCTTCTGCGGTTCAGCCGGCTTCGGCCGGGGTCACGGTTTTCAGTGCGAGCGCGTGGATCGCGCCGCCCATCAGRTCRCCCAGAGTGGCATASACCATCCGGTGGCGGGCCAGCGGCAGCTTGCCGGCAAAGGCCTCGCTGACCACGGTCGCTTCGAAATGCACGCCATCGTCACCCTGCACGTCGGCGCGGGCGCCGGGCAGGCCGGTTTCGATCAGATTGCGGATGGTGTCGGCGTCCAACGGGCTTTCCTAATAAAATGTGCGTCCATTCTACTTCCGCTGCGTGGCGTCCGCATGGCCGAATCCCTGTTGCCCCCCCGTTCCGCCGACCCTGCCGCCCTGGTCGCCAGTGGCCGGCGCGTGTTCGAGATCGAACGGCAGGCGCTGGACGCCGTGGCCGACCGCCTCGGCGATGCCTTCCAGCAGGCCTGCCGGGCGATCCTGGGCAGCCGCGGCCGGGTAGTCGCCACCGGCATGGGCAAGTCCGGCCATGTGGCACGCAAGATCGCCGCCACCCTGGCCTCCACCGGCACCCCGGCGTTCTACGTGCACCCGGGCGAGGCCGGCCATGGTGACCTGGGCATGATCACCGAGGACGACGTGGTGCTGGCCCTGTCCTATTCGGGTGAATCGGATGAGCTGCTGATGCTGCTGCCGGTGCTCAAGCGCCAGGGCAATGTGCTGATCGCCATGACCGGCCGCCCGCAGTCGAGCCTGGCCAGCGCCGCCGATTTCCACCTGGATGTGAGCGTGCCGGCCGAAGCCTGCCCGCTGGCGCTGGCGCCCACCTCCAGCACCACCGCCTCGCTGGCGATGGGTGACGCGCTGGCGGTGGCCCTGCTGGATGCACGCGGCTTCACCGCCGACGATTTCGCCCGTTCGCACCCGGCCGGCAGCCTCGGCCGCCGCCTGCTGCTGCACATCACCGACGTCATGCACACCGGCGAGGACCTGCCCAAGGTCGATGTCGGCGCCAGCCTCAGCGAAGCGCTGATGGAGATGAGCCGCAAGCGCCTGGGCATGACCGCCGTGGTCGACGACCAGGGCGTGCTGATCGGGCTGTTCACCGACGGCGACCTGCGCCGCGCCCTGGACACCGACCTGGACGTGCGCACCGCCAGGATCGCCGATGTGATGACCCGGCAACCGCGCACCATCAGCGCCGACAAGCTGGCGGTGGAGGCTGCGCGGCTGATGGAAACCCACAAGATCACCGGCCTGATCGTGGTCGACAGCCAGGGCCGCGCGGTCGGCGCCCTGAACATTCATGACCTGTTGCGGGCGCGGGTGGTTTAACCGACAGTCCGTAGACCCCATTCAGTCTGTACCAACGAGCCCGCAACCACCGAGTCCGATGCCCTGATGCCCTGGTCCCCCCTGCCCGCCTTCCCCACCCACCTGCATGCCGTTGCGGCCGGTATCCGCCTGGCCTGCTTCGACGTGGACGGCACCCTCACCGACGGTCGGCTGTACTACGACAAGGATGGCAATGAGAGCAAGGCGTACTTCGTGCAGGATGGCCTGGGCCTGAAACTGCTGCAGCAGCACGGCATCCACCCCGTGCTGATCACCGCGCGCAACAGCCAGTCCGCGCTCAAGCGCGGCGCCGACCTGGGCATCGACACCCAGATTGCCGTCGGCGACAAGCTGGCCAGCGTGCAGGCGCTGTGCGCCCAGCACGGCATCGGCCTGGAGCAGGTGGCCTTCATGGGTGACGACCTGCCCGACCTGGCGCCACTGGGCGCGGTCGGCCTGGCGGTGGCTCCGGCCAATGCCCATCCGTGGATCGCCGAGCGCGTGCACTGGATCACCCGTGCTGACGGTGGCCGTGGTGCCGCGCGCGAGCTGTGCGACGTGCTGCTGGCCGCGCAGGGCCGCGTGGACGCCGTGCTGGCGAGGTTCGGCGCATGAATGCCCCCACCCTGAACTGGCGGATGATCCTCGGCGTCGGCCTGCTGCTGGCCGCCCTGCTGAGCAGCTGGGCGGCGCTGCGCAACCGCGAAAAGGCACCTGCCGTCGAAGGCCAGGACGCCGGCGTGGACTACATCCTGCACGATTTCCAGATCGTCGCCCTGGACGAACATGGCAAGGAATCGACCACCCTGCGCGCGCCCCTGCTGGAACGCCAGCGTGGCGACCAGACGCTCAACATCACCACGCCGCTGTTCGAAATGCCCGACAAGGACGGCAAGCACTGGACGCTGCGCGCCCAGACCGGCTGGCTCAGTGCCAAGGGCGACGAGATGAAGCTGCGGGGCAACGTCGCCGGCGACAGCCCGGCCGGCCCGGGCGTGGTCCCGACCACCTTCCGCACCGACCACCTGGATGTATTCCCGAAGGACAACCGCGCCCGCACCGATGCCCTGGTGACCATGACCCGGCCCGGCATGGAGCAGTCCGGCGTCGGGTTCGAGGTGGATTCGAAGAACAACACGTATCATTTCCTCAGCCAGTCCAAGGGCCGTTACACGCCCAAGCGCTGATTCCGCCGCCCGCCCGCGACGTCTTCCGACAGGCGCGAAGCAGGCAGCCCCCACCCGCCGCCCCCGGTCCCGCCGGAGGGCCACCACCGGTAGAACGGACCCCGATGAAGATTCCCTTTGCAGCCGTGCTCGCACTCAGTCTTCTTGTCCCCGCTGTCGCCTTTGCCAAGTCGACGGACCGCAATGAAGCGATGAACATTGATTCCGGTGCGCAGTCCGGCACCCTCACCGGTGATGGCAAGACCGTGCTGTCCGGTGGCGTGATCATCACCCAGGGCACCCTGGACCTGCGCTCGTCCGAAGCGGAGATCTACCTCAAGGGCGGCGAAGCCGTGCGTGCGGTGTTCACCGGCAAGCAGGCCAAGATGAAGCAGCAGCTCGACGATGGCACCTGGATGGATGCGGTGGCCGACCGGATCGACTACGACATCACCACCGAGATCATCACCCTGACCGGCAACTACAAGGTCACCAGCGCGCGCGGCACCAATGCGGGCCAGCGCATGGTCTACAACACCCGCAGCGGTGAAATGAACTCCGGCGGTGATGGCAGCCGCGTGCGCACCGTGATTCCGCCGAAGAACAAGACGCCTGCTGCCGCTCCGGCTCCGGCTGGAGGCAAGAAGTAATGCTCGTCGCAACTGGCCTGCGCAAACGCTACAAGCAGCGCGAAGTCGTCAAGGACTTCGGGCTGACCCTGGACGCCGGTGAAGTGGTTGGCCTGCTCGGTCCCAACGGTGCCGGCAAGACCACCTGCTTCTACATGATCGTCGGCCTGGTCGGTGCCGATGCCGGCAGCATCGTGCTGGACGGCAAGGACATCACCGGCGATCCGATGTACACCCGCGCCAAGCAGGGCGTGGGCTACCTGCCGCAGGAACCGTCGGTGTTCCGCAAGCTGACCGTGGCCGACAACCTGCGCCTGGTGCTGGAACTGCGCGAGGACCTGGATTCGGCGGGCCGCGAGCGCGAACTGAACAGCCTGCTCGACGAACTGCAGCTTGGGCATGTTTCCGAACAGCTCGGCGCCAGCCTGTCCGGTGGTGAGCGCCGTCGCTGCGAGATCGCCCGTGCACTGGCCGCCAAACCGCGGCTGATCCTGCTCGACGAACCCTTCGCCGGTGTCGACCCGATCTCGGTCGGTGAAATCCAGCGCATCGTCACCCATCTCAAGCAACGCGGCATCGGTGTGCTGATCACCGACCACAACGTGCGCGAGACCTTGGGAATCTGCGACCGCGCGTATATCCTCGCAGAGGGCACCGTACTGGCCCAGGGCTCGCCCGAGGCGATCCTGGACAATGCCGACGTGCGTCGCGTCTACCTTGGGGATTCCTTCAAGCTGTAACCGCGGCCGCCGGGCCCTCTCCCTTCCGTTCGGCACAGGCATGAAGACTCGGCTGCAGACATCGTTGGGACAGCAGCTGGTGCTTACGCCCCAGCTGCAGCAGGCGATCAAGCTGCTGCAGATGTCCACGACCGAGCTGGAGCTGGAAATCGCCCAGGCGGTGGAGAGCAATCCGCTGCTGGACTGGTCGGACAGCAGCGACGAAGGCGCCGGTGTCGACAAGGACGGCAGCAGCGAGGACGCGGGCGGCGACAATGACGCCCCACCCGACAACGCTGAAAGCAGCGGCGACGACTGGGCGCCTGCCGAGCTGGACTGGAGCAGTGGCGGCAGCGGCGGTAGTTTCGATGACGACGACGACAACGGCAGTGCCGCCGAACGCGTTGCCGAAACCGAAACCCTGGCCGACCACCTGCTGTGGCAGCTGCACCTGACCCACCTGTCCAAGCGCGACCGCAGCATCGGCGCCGCGCTGATCGATTCATTGGAAGACGACGGCTATCTGCGCGAGCCGCTCTCGGCCATCGCCGAAGCGCTGTTGCCGGCAATCCACGCCGGTGAAGACGAAATCCTGACCGTGCTGCACCAGATCCAGCGCTTCGACCCCGTAGGCGTGGCCGCACGCAGCCTCGGCGAATGCCTGCAACTGCAGCTGGACGTGCTTCCTGCCGACACCCCGTGCCTGGCCCTGGCCCGGCAGGTTGCTGCCGGCCCACTGGAACAACTGCCGCGCTCGGGCGTGACCGGCCTGGCCCAGCAGTTGAAGCAGCCGCTGGCCGAGGTCGAGACCGCCGTGGCCCTGCTGCGCTCGCTGGACCCGCGCCCCGGCACCCAGATCGCCCCGCTCGCCCAGGACACCTACGTGGTGCCCGACGTCGTCGTATGGCGGCAGAACGGCATCTGGCGCGCCGCGCTGGCCGCCCATGCCGGCCCCAAGCTGGTGATCCACCGCGGTTACGAGCAGATGATCCGCCGCTGCGGTGACGCCGATGCCGGTTATCTGCGCGGCCAACTGCAGGAGGCGCGCTGGCTGCTGAAGGGCCTGCAGGCGCGAGGCGAGACGCTGTTGCGGGTAGTGCGAAGCCTGATCCAGCAGCAGGCCGGCTTCCTTGAATTCGGCGAACAGGCACTGCGCCCGTTGACCCTGCGCGAGATCGCCGGCGAACTGGGCCTGCACGAATCCACCGTATCGCGCGCGATCGCCCGCAAACATGTGCGTACGCCACGCGGCACCCTGCCGCTGCGCGCCTTCTTCGCTTCGGGCATCGACACCGAAGGCGGCGGCGAAGCGTCCAGCACCGCCATCCAGGCCATGATCCGGCGCCTGATCGATGACGAGAACCCACGCAAGCCGCTTTCTGACGCCAAGCTGGCTGACCTGCTCAAATCGTCGGGAATCCCAGTAGCGCGCCGCACCGTGGCGAAGTATCGTGAGGCCATGAACATCTCCGCCTCGCACGAAAGAGTCAGAATCGTTTGACGCGCCGCCGCGCCCGGCGGAGAGGTTCATTGGCACATCCGATCAAAGGAGAAACCCGATGCGCATCGAAACGTTTGGCAAAGATGTCGAAGTCACCCCGGCCCTGCAGTCCTATGTAGAGG